>JAABSJ010000058.1 GCA_011390515.1 Oscillatoria sp. | reverse complement strand
AATAGAAACAGATTAGAAATCCCCAACGGCAACAAATTCTCGATATATTCATCCCAAATATTCGTCAAATCCGTTCGCGGCCAATCTCCTTCCAAAATCCCTAACGTATCCTTACCATCCTTCGGATTTGCTTCCCAATAGCGCACAATCCGCAACTCCACAGCAGCATCATTTTCAAAATGCTCAAACACCAACTCAATCCGAGTTTTTTCCACGGGGTCCGAATCCCGAGTCACACACTGAGTCAGGAAATCACTATAATTCAAATTCCCTCGGGTCGAACATTGAGCCCGAGGACCATAAAGCGCTAACCGAATGGCATCCATCAGGGTCGTCTTCCCCCCACCATTCATCCCCCCAAACAGAATAATCGGACGAGTTTCCCCATGAATTTGGGGACGTAAATCAATCACCTGTCGTCCCATATAAGGACCAAAGTTTTGCAGAACCAGTTCAATAAAAATCACGATACAGTCAAGGTAATAAAGTCAACAGTAGGCAAAATTCCAATTCCCCCCCTTAGCAACAAGATAGGGGAATCTCTTCCAATCCCCCCCCTTAGCAAGGGGGGGTTAGGGGGGGTCTCTTCGATTAATTCTCTACATCATCATCATCAGAATTGATACTGGGGTTAAATTTCATCGTCCCCCAAGTTAGCTGTTTAATTGCAGCAACATCCCCATCAGTCGCAGCAGCTTTCATATCCCGCTTGTAATGAGCATTTTCCATTGCCTTTTCTTGCGATCGCGAACTACTATCAAAGCATTTCTCTAGTGCTTCATACACCCCAATCCGACGAGATTTAGTGTGATATTGGTACTCCGTCCCAATCAATTTTGACATCAATTCCAAGTGCATCGTATCGGGTTTGCAGATTTCATCTAAAACCTCCCACTCATCACTTCCCCATAATTGATTGCCAGCCCCCGGACGAGGGTCCTTAAAGACTTCCCCAGTTACTTCTTCATAAATATTGGGCAAGCTATCGTCAAATTCATGCTTCTCTTCCAGCCAAATCCGACGAATTTCACTCAACTCTTCTAAAGTAATTAGGGTAATGTCCCGCATTTCTTCTGGGGCAGTCTGACGGACTAAAGTTTGAGCTTCTAAAACTCGCCGAAGCCAGGTTTCTCGCCATTCTTTAGTGTAGGGACCCGGAATATTGTAAACCGATTTTTCACCGTCAACGTCCCGTTCAAACAGTTCAACCTTCCCATAAATTCGGCGAAAGTCTCTCTTATCGCGATCATTATCAACATCGAGTTCATTCCGAATATCAAGCAAAGGCTGCATCCATTCTTTTTCTTCATCATTCTGGATCATCGCCTCCATCGATTTATCTTTACTGACCATTGTACAGACCCAACAGCCAAAGCGAGAATCACCACAACTTGGGGTAGTGGTATCAATTACGAGGGGACATTCACTATCTGCTGTTGCACCTCGATACATGGTTAATAAGTGTTTATTATCCTGACCCCAAGGATTTTCCCATTGCATCAAGTACATCCAGACTTCATCAGTTCGCCAGTCTTCAATCGGAAGGTAAATTAAAGAGTTGGGTCGGTTTGGATTCGTATTCAGGCGATCGCGAACTCTCCACTCTCTATGTTTTGCCATAGTGGTTGCCCGCATGGTACTCTCCGCTTTACGAGTTCCTAAAACCATAATGACTTCACCGTTCGATCTAATAACTTCACGGATGAAAGAGTCAGCGGGCTTAATTTTGAGGCGTTCAGTACACCATCTAAAACGGTTTCTCGGGGCTGGATATCCTTTACCAATTAAACAGGACCAAAAGGTGTCTTTGGCTGATGGATAAGTCAAATGCGGCTCAATTGGCATATTTTGCGATTCGGCAGCCACCTTCATTTGTTCTAGGGATTTACGAACCCAAGACGAAACAATCGGATTTTCAACTAGCGTATCATTGGTAATAACATAGATTTTCTTATGTCGTTTTTCGGGCGGTAAAGCAGCAACTGCATTCCAAATAAGCTGCAAAATAGTAGTGCTATCTTTCCCTCCTGACCAACCCACAGCAAAAGGAATATCATCTTGACAGTATAATTCCTGAATTTCTTTGGTTAAATCATCGATAGCTTCCACTAACTCGCTAACGCTACGGTCCGGAAATAGGGAGGGTTGGTTATTATTGCTCATCTTGGTTAGGTTGCGATGCATTAAGAACATGATTGAGATGCCATTGTAACGCCTCTATTCGAGGTAAATATTGTTGGTTACTTGGCAATAATATAATATCCCCTTCAAAATCTTTGATGGGTTTACTATAGGGAGATTCTTCAATAAAATCATCGGCGACTATGATTCTATAATTTTCATCAATGCCGAAACATCCTCTATCGAATCCCCAATGATGATTTTTACAGAACGATATGCCATTATCTACCTTGTTATCATTAAAAATGGCAAAAGGTTTGATGTGAGCGCCATCCACAATATTTTGAGTCAAAGATTTGGTCACTTTCAGGCGACAAATCGCGCATTTGTAGTCGTAGAGGTGAACAACTGCTTTACGGAATAGAGCATCTCTGACTAAAGATTTTCGTAAATTAAACTTTTTTGGAGTTCCTTCTCCCTCTTCTGTACTGTCATCGATTTGGTCGGCTGACTCTTGAATTTCTTGATTAACTTGTAAGATGTCTTCGATTTGATTAGACTTGGAAGCAAACCAGCTTGAAATCAAGGCATCAATTAATTCTTGTCTTGAGGCTGAATTTTGGAGGAGTTCAAACAACTGTTGATCCAGCCTAGCCAAGGCAATATCATGCTTTAGTTGACGGATCGATTGAGGACGCCCTCCTTGATATTCTTCTGTGAATTGAAGATGCCAGAACTTATGAGGGTCATTTTTTAAATGAAAAAAGGGATACACAATCTGGCTACTTTTGAAAGGTCCCACCCCCAAAAGAGACCAATATTTTTTAAACGTTTCTATCAACTCGTCCGAAATAAGAATTTCCCGGTCTGTAATTAAACCTTGGTTGATTAGGTCAATAACGGATAAAAGTAAAATAGGCTTGTTTAGGGCCTCCCCTCTATAGACGTTAAGTTGGGCAAACCCTTTGGCATAATAGGCTACATTTCGATAGTTCTGTGGTTCCGATTCTTGCCTCATTTCTCCCTCCTTCAAATCCCCCTAAATATGTTGATCTAATTCAGTTTACCAATTTTCCGGGACAAAAATGCCTGGATTCCCGCCTAAGCGGGAATGAGGGCATTTTTGCCTTCTGGGGTAGGTGTTGAGTAGGTTGATCTACACCTCCTACTGTTCCAAACGCTTCTCTTCCTCCGTTAGTGGCAAATTTAAGCGCTGTTTCAGATAAGCAGTCATTCGCATTACGCTGGTTGACCCTGGGGACAGTTGACCCTTGAAAATCACCCTCCCTTCCCAGTCTAAATTCGATCGCGACCAATCGACTTGCCGTAAGGGGTCCAAATGGTCTCGCCAGGTGTCTGGATAGGTCCGGAGTAACGTTGCACCCACTGCGCCTAATCCGATTAAGACGATCGCCTGGGTATGCAGGTAATCTCGCCGCATCTCAAAGGCGCTAACTTTGCGGTCTAATACCAATTGCCAATCTGGTATCTGCCGACTGACGGCATTCCAGTAATCCACTGCCTGTTGGATTTGTGCCTCTAGGGGTTCCCGGTCCCAGTCTGCCAATAATGTCACGGTTGCTTGACAAATATGGGGGAGTATAAAGAGTTTACCAGACCGGGTGCTTAAATGACTGCGTTCGGTTTCCGTGAGGGTGCGAAATACCTCCACTTGCTGATATACGCTTCTGCCTAATGCGGCAGTGCGATCGCGATGGTCATACAGCAGATTTAAGGCAGGGTCCGATCGCACCGGGTAGCGGTTGAGGTCACTAAATATCTGCTGCGATCGCTTCAAACCCACATCCAGAAACAAAATCAGGGGAATAGTTTCATATCCCAAATCCGGATTCTCCTTCAATGCCGATTCAAATGCCACCCGGCGATGTTGGCCGTCATTGATGGTAAATCGCGCATCCATCGGCACTCGCAAGCGTCCGATTTTTCGCCCTTCCGCCTCGGTTCCCAGGGGTTCAAAGGTGATATCCGCATCAATCGAGGCCGTAATCGCCGAGACGGTATAACTCTTGGGATTATCCAAAATATACTGAGTAATTTGCGGCACCCTTGTCCGATTCAGCGATCGCCTCGCCCGATTTTCTGGCGGTGTTTCCCCCTGTTCCAAAGGGAACAGTTTCGGCAGCAGTCGCAGAGGACACATGGACACATAGTATTCCCGTCCCGCCTGTATTCCTCGGATTACAGGTAAGACATATTCAAAGGCGGTATTTAGCACGATCGCCCTCCAGGTATGTGCGGTAGATGGTATCCCACCGGCAACTCCCCCCTTTTTTTTCTGATGACCCTTGACAAATTAACATAGCTGTGTTAAAAGATGACCGAATTTAATCGCTTTATTTTAGTAAAGCACAAAAAGTTTTTAAAAACCAGCTTTTTAGCAAAATAGCCCCCAAACCCTTACGAATAGGGAGTTTTGAGTAGAGATGAGTCAGTCTGGGAACTTTCCTGCTATGTTTAAGGATGTGCCTATCGATGTAAAACTCCCCATGAACCCTCCCCGGAATCCAGCAACAGACCTTGCCAGCAAAATCCTGGAACAGGAAAATAGCGATCGCGAAGCATTGGCGCTATTGCTGGATCGCCACCTCTCCCGCAGCGATCGCCTTTTGGTCCAGAAAACCCAGATGGGGAACACCGAGGCATTTATCGGGTCCGTGACCTTAGAATGGTTAAGCAGTCGGGTTCGTTTCGCCTCCCAACTGCCACTATTTCAGAAAAAATATGACCCTCAAACGGATAATGTTGTCCGAGACCGGGAAACCATCGACGAATTGCTGCAACGTCCCTTAGATTGGTCCCGCCAAGCAGCTTTGACCCTGTATTTAGTTGCTCGAAAAAATCATAAGTTTCCTGCGTTGTTGGTGGTACAAAGTCCGCCGTGGGTGGATAATCCCGATGCGCCAGAGTGGGATAAAAATGGGCGATCGCGTCAATCTACCTGTGATTTCATTTCCTTAGACAAAGACAACACCATCGGACTCTTAGATGTGTCTGAAAAAGTGGCAATTTTTGCTTTGGATGGTCAACATCGATTGATGGGA
Organism: Oscillatoria sp.; assembly: GCA_011390515.1. Lineage (GTDB taxonomy): Bacteria > Cyanobacteriota > Cyanobacteriia > Cyanobacteriales > Laspinemataceae > Laspinema. Next base: position 21,252 of record JAABSJ010000058.1, on the reverse strand, counting down.
GTCCAGGGATTAATGGAACTGATTAAAACAGGACGACTCCAACGGTATAGCAAAAATAAAAAGGCCGTGGGTGCGGCAATTACTGTCGATGATTTAAAACAGCAATATCAGGTGGAATCGGCAGACTTGCAAAATTTGGCATCAGAAAGAATCGGCATCGAATTCATTCCCGCAGTCCTGGAAGGAGAAACCCGAGACGAAGCAAGACGAAGGGTCCGGTCGATTTTTGTTCATGTCAACCTGATGGCGGTCAACCTCAGCAAAGGACAACTTGCTGTTCTGAATGAAGATGATGGATTTTCGATTATTGCGCGGAAAGTTGCGGTTACTCATCCTTTATTGAAAGAGAAAAAGAAACGGAATGCGCGGGTGAATTGGGATAGTGCAACTGTGGCTGCAAAATCAACGGTGTTAACCACACTTCAGGCGCTTAAGGATATGTCGGAACGCTACTTAGGTCCGAAATTTCCCCAGTGGCGATCGGCGAATAATAAAGGGTTGGTGCCGATTCGTCCGGAAGATGACGAACTAGAGGAAGGGTTGGGGGAATTTCAAGCATTATTTGATGGATTATCCAGTTTAGTCAGCTATCAGCAACTTGACTCAGAAACGGAAACCCCAGAAATGCGCAGGTTTAGTCATGAAAAAGGTGGCGGTGATGGGAATTTGCTGTTTCGTCCCATTGGACAAATTGCCTTAGCGCAAGCGATGGGAATTTTGGTGTTTGAGAAAGGGTTTTCTCTGAAAGAGTTGATTGAGAAGTTGCAGGAATTTGATGTGGATGGGGGATTTAGTGGGATGGAATATCCCCGGTCCCTATGGTATGGGGTGTTGTATGACCCGAGTAAGCGGCGGGTATTAGTTTCGGGTCGCGATTTGGCGGCGAAGTTGTTGGTTTATATTTTAGGGGGAATCGAGGATGATTATGAACGCGCTAATCTACGCAAGGCGTTAGCGGATGCGCGGACTTTTGAAGGGAAAGCAGTTAGTTTTGATGGGAAGTTTGTGAAACCGAAGGAGGTGGGTTTGCCGGAGGTTTTGTGAGGGGGAACGACTGAAGTCGTTACTACGAACGTGAAGAATAGTATCCTCAACTCCGGCGGGGGATCAATCCCCCGCCTCATAGCTAAAGTCGGTTAAAAACCGACTAAAAACACCACCGGATAAGACGTTCAGTCGGTTTCAACTGACATCTTGCACCATTCTCCACACCGGCGGGGGTTAAAACCCCCGCCTAACAGCTCAAGTCGGTTGAAACCGACTGAAAACACCACTGTATAAGACTTGCAGTCGTCTTTAGACGACTTTAGCTATTAGGCGGGGGATTGATCCCCCGCCGGGTGTTGCTACTACGAACAATTACAAAAATCGACTTAGGTCAAAATCATCGGGTTCTGAGGTGGTTTTTTTGAAGCGTTCTGAGAGGAGGATTAATAAAATTCTTTCGGTGTAGTCTACTGCACCTCGTAACTCTTCGCGGAGGATTTCTAGGCCGCCGTTGGCATATTCTTCAAAGATATGAGCGCGGATTTCTTCGCAATCGGGGTCGTTGGGTGCGATAATTTTGGAGTCTTTGGTTTCGGCGATCGCCAGTAATTTAATCACCAGATCATATCCTTTGGTGACGAAGGTATCGATGTCTATGGGACCGGGTTCGGTTTTGGAAATTGCGCCGAGGGGAACTCGTTTTTTGCGTCGGGCACCCAAGGCGGCAGCAAAAACCAGAACATCGGTAAAGTGGCGAAATACGCCGGTTTTGTTGTCCGATGAGGTTAAGGATGTGACTAAATCTGCTTTATCTTTGGCAACCTTAATTCGATATGCACCCATTGCGATCGGCCTGTGTTGTATTCAACCGTGAACAGGATTCAGGAAGCAATGCCTCCATCCTACTAATCTAGCATAGATGGAGGCATTTTCATAGTAGGCGACTCACCCTTTTAGGGTTCGACTCGATAAACCCCCACATCATCAATGATAAATTCTGTAGAATTTTGACCATCTGTATTTCCCGTAGAAAAGAACAAATAGTCCAAATTATCAAACTTAAATCCATAAGGAGTATAAGTCGCAGCAGCAGACTGAGAACCGGCGCGGAAGGTTAATAAATCTCTCGGAGTTAAATCATCAACTCCCGGACTAGCATAATAACTAATTGAACCATTCGGATTGAATGCCATGCCAATTGTCCACCATCCGGTATTGGTAAATTTTTGTTCGCTGGCATTGACATCTACCCCTTCATTATTGGCCCGAACTACCCAGCGAAAAGAGCGACGACCGCTACTTTCTTTGTCCATCCAAATCCAAATTCCGGGCCAATAATTCGCTAATTGACCATCGGGTTTCCGTCCCGTGGCACCGACCCGAAAACCGATATGATATCCACCCATATCGTGCCATTCATTCAGGGGAGGGAGATAAATTCGGGTGATGACACTCAACCCAGAACCCAGAGGAATATCCCCGTTGGTTTTTCCGGGAATAATATTCAGTAAATCATCTTGCTGAACTGTCCCTTCCGTAATATTAGGAGTGCCAGAATTTCTAGTTCTTAAACGTAGGGAATATTGACTACCCCGGATGCCTCCTGGTGGGGTTCTAACTTGTTCGACAATATCCGGATGTCCCCGAGTCGGTCCCTCAATCCACCTGCCATTGGCAGAGACTCCGGTGGGAGCATTTCGCGCATGAATCACTTCAACCCAACCAGAACCCGGATTGTGAAATTGATTGTGGAGTTTAGGATTATTGAAGTTATAACTCCAACCGACTTCCTCGAAGGTATCCCCCAACTCAGGGAGGCGGGTTCCTCTCCCTGGTGGCACTAATTCGGCGCTATTGGGTAGGGTGAAGGCGACTAAAATGCCAGCTAGGACTTGTGCTACTTTCATTGAATGATTACGTTTTAAGCAGTCTATTAGACGTATTTGTAGCCTAAATTGTGCCAGTTTGCAGCAGGATTGTGCCAGTTTTTGCTTTGGTCATTGGTCATTGGTCATTGGTTATTGGTCATTTGTCATTGGTTATCTAGGGTTGAGACAGGCGATCGCCGGATTATCACGGGTAGGCGATCGCCTTTCATTTCCCTCTAAAATCCGGGAGTCAAAGATTTAGTCTGTTTCAGAAAACCTCCCTAATAATTCTTCCCGAGATAGAGTCGCTAATTGCAGCATGAGTGCGGTCATTTCTTCGGCAGGTAATGCTAATAATGGGTCAATCAACGTGGAAAGTTCCTCATCTAATTCCCCAAAGCGTACCCGCAAGAAATTTTCTATCAATTGCCGTTGTCCCTGCTGAATCCCTCGCTGTTCTCCAAGTTGAATACCTCGCTGTTCTCCTTCGCGGATTGCTTGTTCTCGGTCTTGTTGATAAAGTGGTGCTAATCGCATAATTAACTCCCGTTCTTCTGCATCGTTACTTTGATTAACTTGTAAGTTTTGTCGCAGGTTGTAAAGCATTTCTAATGCAACTGCCCGAAAGGGGTTATCCTGTGGAAGTGCTTCGAGTTCGTCGATCGCCTGCTTTTGGACTGTTCCCCTTCCCAGAAGTCTCAACCAGAGGGTTTCTGATGTCTTGGGTAGTTGGTGAATGACCACGATCGCCGTTCTCAGAGAGTCCCCCATCAATTACACCCCAGGCAGCCAATTTGGTTCTAGTATAGCTCTAAATCCATTTAAAAGGTTCGCCGATGCCGTCGGGGTGAGTATCCATAATTTGGGTAAGTCCGACTCTTGAATCCGGGTATTATTCCGGTTTGCTTCTCGTTGGTAGTCTCCCCGAATTTCTAGCAATTTCAAGAGGCAATTACAGATGTCGTCGGGGTTGGCGGGGTTGCGAAAGGGTTCAAAGATTGCCGGGGTCCCGGCGAATCTTCCTAATAATCCTAATCCGGCAAGGTTGGCATTTGCTTCCGGGGAAGGTGCAAACCAAACATCGATTTCTCGGACTTCTCCTGCCACTCGTCGGGAGGGTTTGACTTCTCCGTAGGGGGACAGCAATTCTTCTAAATAATCTTTGGCAAATTGGTCATGGATAAATCGGGTCATTGTCATTGTTTGGTCATTTGTTTGGTCATTGGTCATTTGCTTAAGGTTAGAAACCGGGTTTCTTCACAAAGTTTATGCTAAATTGCAGCAATTTTGGCTAGAAACCCGGTTTCTGATGCTTTGGATAAAAGCTACAGTTGTTTTAAAATGCTTCGTCTACCTCCACAACTTCGGTATATTCAAATTCATTGGGACTGAACTTCACTAAGGGGTAGCGCATTCCTTTTAATTCAATCCAATCTTCTTCGCAATCGGGTTTGGGAGAATTGTAGACGAGGACATATTCTTTGCCAATGTAGGGTTTCATTTCTTGGGCGACTTCTCCCCGCCATTGGGTTTTGGTGACTAAGACGACGAGTTGGTTGGCGAGTTGGGGGAGGATTTTGGCAATTTGGCGGCGATAAATTTCGTCTAAACTGCCAAAGGGGGAGTCCATGACGATGGGAAAGGTACTACTATCTGGTCCCATTAAGGTGTTCTTTTTACTCCATTCGCGAACGCCGTCGATAATGCCGCCAATGAAGGATAAACTGAGGATTTGATTTTCGCCGGTGGAGGCGGCGACGGGGACTTCAAATCCGCTGGTATTTTCGATTAAGGTGAGTTCGTATTTGTCGCTAAGTTTGGGGAGATAGGGGGTAAAGGAAATTTCGCTAAAGATTTCCTGAACTCGTTGTTCGAGTTGGGCTCTGAATTGGTTTTCAAGGCGCGATCGCACTTCGGTTAAGCGGTCGATCGCATCCTGGGTGGCGACAATCCGTTTTTTTGCAACCTCCTGTTTCTCTTCGTTGGTTTTCTGCTTTTCCACTTGTTTATTTAACCGCTCAATCGCCCCTTGCAAGCTATCAAGCTGAGTTTGATTAGACCCGGATTCTCGGTCAAGTTCGCTCATTTTTCGCTCGATTTCGTCTAGGCGCTTTTGCAATTCTTGGATGTTTTCATCGGGATAGCTTCTCAGTTTGTCTTTGATTTCATCGAGTTGGTTTTCTATGGCAGAAAGTTCGGTTCTAAATCCCTCAATTGCCTTCTGTTGGCGGTCCATTTCTTGCCAAAAATCAGGTACTTGTTTATCGATCGCCTCGACTTGGGTACTCATGCGAATGGCGGTTTCTTCAATGTCTGCCATCCCTGCTTTATCCATCCAGGATCGCACGAGTTTTCGGGCGGGATTGCCTTCACTAAGTTCGGCCCCACAGATACAGCGTTGGCGATCGAGCAATTGTTGGACGAAAGGTTGTTTAATCCCTGCCGGTAGTTCCCCTCGGTTCCTTAAATCATTGACTAGGGTTCTAAATTCGCTGGTAAATTCTCCCAGTAAGGTGATATAACCTTGGCTAGAAATGGCCCGTTTAAGCGTTTCTTTCGCTTGTTTTAATTGGTTACGAATGGAGGTATTTTGTTCCTCTAGGTTTTTGCGCCGCTTTTGCAATTCTTCCGCCCCGCCTAATTCCAGGAGGCGATCGCTGATGGTTTTCTTCAGTTGCGCTTGTGCTTCCAACTCTTTGGTAATCTCCGTTTGCCGTTTCTGGAGGCGAGTGCCCTCTTTCTCCCGGGTTGCCTTTTCTTTTAACAACTGTTTGGTTTGGGGGTCGCCAATCGCTTTAAATTCATTTTCTAAGTTTTTGCGGGTTTCTCCGAGATGCCGAATTGACCGATTTAATACTTCTAATCCCAGTAATTTCTTTGTCGCCTCGGCAATTTCGGCTTTTTTTTCGGACCGGACAATATACTCGATTCGTTCTCCATCAAAAAAGAAATATTGATGTAAACTTTCGGGTAAAATCCGGCCAATGATATCATCGGGATGTTGTTGCGGTGGAGGTGGGGACCATCTGCCATCATCTCCGGCGATCGTCATAAATAATTCACTCGACCCGTGGGTAATTCCCGTGGAGGTATTGTAAGCGCGAACTAGGCGTTTTGCTTGATAGCGTTTGCTGTCATGTTCAAATACCAATTGCACCCAGCAGGCAATGGGTTCACCGGGTTTTGCTTCGGTGATGGCGCGTTTATTCACGAGGCGATCGGGTCCGGCAAAGGCAGCGGAAAATTGTTCATAAAGTACCCAAGTAAAGGCATTCATGAGCGTAGTTTTACCGGACCCGTTATTGCCATGAATGATGGTGGTATTATGCGACCCTCGGGATAAGGAAATTTCCGGGGTTCTACCATAAAATTGGCGAAAATTACAAAGGGTGAGAGAAATCAGTTTCATTGGATTACTTCCTTGACAATTTTGAGGATATCATCGTTAATATTCCGGGGTGCTTTCATATAGAGTTTATCTTTTTCCGCTTCCAAAACCCGCTCAATAATGGCGCGGACTTCGGGGGATGCGCTCAAAATTGGTTCTTCGATATTGCGCAGTTCCTCGTGGGGTCGATTGCTGGGGTGATAGGCGGGCTGATTTTCTGCGAAAATGAGGTGTTTTTTGACAGGAACTGTCTCGGAAGGATAGGCGACTCCCAAGGTTGTCTCAGATTCTGGCGGGTGACTGGCGTACATTTGATGATTTCCTCCCCGATTGAAGTTGTATCCAATTGTCATTAATTTTACCTGGATTCCCCCCAACTGTCAAAGACTTAATAATCCGTAAGATTTCTGAAGTTGGAGTAATTGCATTCGCGCTTCTCCGGCATTGTCGGCTAAATCCGCAAATTCTATGAAGCGTCGGAGTTCTTTTTTTAAGATATTCCGCTCGATTTCTAATGCTTCTCGGTCAAGTTTTGGAGGCATGACAATGGTATCAAATAGAGTCGCTCTATCCTTGTTCGGATGGGGGCGCAAAATCCGGCCACGACGTTGGATAAACTGGCGGGGATTACCGCTAGAGGCGAGAATCACAGCGGTTTTAATCGCGGGGATATCTACCCCTTCATCTAAACAGCGAATTGCCACTAATCCTTGTAATTCTCCGCTTTCAAATTGCCGTCGCAATTCTTCTCGTTTCTCGATCGCCGTGTCAGCGGTATAGGTATTCACCCGATAGCCCAGTTCCGACCCCAGGAGGTGCGAAACCGCTTCCAGTTGGCGATTACTGCCCCGGGAACCGGACTGTTCAACGGTACCATCGCCACAATAAAATAAGGTATGACTCGTATGCATCCGAGTTTTCATTAACTCCCGCAAGACATTTAATTTATTACTCGCTGACCCAACTAACCGGGCGCGTTGCATGACTAATCCTCTCAAATCATCGTGATTAAGATCCATCGTTTCTTGATGACTTAATACCCAGCCAATTCGCTTGGTTAATTTCAAATAAGCATACCCTTCAGATTCAGTTAAATTAACCAACAAAGGATAATAGAGATACCGCACCAATGCCCCGGCTCGAATGGCATCGGCTAGGGTCAGTTCTGGGGGAATAACCGGGCCGAAATAGTCTAGTAATCCCACTGTTCCAGTCTCATCAAAATAGCGTTCAGGGGTGGCAGAAAGGGCTAATCGTAAGCCAATTTGCCGGGGTAAACTTTCTTCGAGACGCGGTGCCCCCAGGTTGTGCGCTTCATCTCCTATAATAAAGGTTTTTGGGGGAAAGTACCGTAATTGAGACTGCAATCCCTCACTAATCAGGGTGGCATTGGTGGTAATAATGGTGAGAAAAGGCTGGAGATCGGCGCTGACGTTGTAAAGTTGGGTGGAAAGCTGACTTTGCCAGGTGTTAACATTTTCAAAGGCTAAAATCGGGGCCAGTCCGAACATCTCACATTCTCGCGCCCACTGATTGACGAGGTGGCGGTAGGGACAGAGGATGAGCAATACTTGTAATCCGATGCGGTGATAGAGTTCCGTGGCGATCGCCAAGGCAGCGATGGTTTTGCCACTTCCCGTTGCCATCTTCAGGGTTCCTCGTCCCTGGTTGCCAAACCAACTGGCGATCGCCTGTTTTTGATACGATCGCAAATGCAAATTAGGCGGCAGGGTCGGAACCCCCGGTCCCGATTTGTGAGCAGGATTCGATGCACTCATTGGTCCAATTTGGGATAAAAAAATATTTTTTATTTTATCTTAAAATCCTGGACTTTAGATTCCAACCCTGATAAAATAGATAGAGTAATCCCCATAGAATTGCTCCAACCTGCTCCAGTCTAGTCAAATGTCCGAATCTGTTCTACAGTAGATCCGGTAATCCTATTCGTCACATTGCCATCATGAGAGAGGACAAACCGAGGATGCAAGGCAACCTCACCCTAGAACCGGATACCCTATGGTTGAAGGTGAAACAAGCTACGAAACATGGAATAGAATCCGGTGCACTCCAATCGATTCCCACGGATTCTGAGTTTTTAGAAACCCAGGGACTGCGGTTTTTAGTGCGGATTTTGTCGAATCTCGTTAGAAAGCAAAAGGCCAAGGAATCTGAGGCCGATAAAACTCGGAAATTTGGTCAAGAATTTAATCCATTTTTACCTTATGAACGGGATTTATTTGTGGCAGATATTTCCCCAACTCATGTTTGTTTATTAAATAAATTTAATGTCGTAGACTATCATTTGTTGCTAGTGACCCGAGAGTTTGAAGAACAAGAAATGTTACTCACTCTGGCTGATTTTGAGGCAATGTGGGGTTGTTTACAGCAGTTTGATGGGTTAGGGTTTTATAATGGCGGAAAGGAAGCGGGGGCGAGTCAGAGACACAAACATTTGCAATTAGTCCCCCTGCCGATCGCCTCCGATGGACCGAGGATGCCCTTGGAAGCGGCGATCGCCTCAGCGACGGTGGTTGATGGGGTAGGAACCATCGCCGCCTTTCCCTTTGATTGTGCCGTCACCTTTTTTGAACCGAACTTATTTAACCATCCCTTAGAAGCGGCGCAACTCACCCTCAAATCCTACTTCAAACTGTTAGCAACTGTGGGGTTAGAACCGGAGGAAACAAACCCGAAACAACCCGGTCCTTATAATCTGTTAATGACCAGAGACTGGATGCTGATTGTCCCGCGATCACAGGAAAGTTTTGAGTCTATTTCCATTAATTCTCTCGCCTTTGCCGGTTCCCTCTTTGTCCGGAATTCCCAGGAAATGCAGCATCTCAAAGCAGTTGGTCCCCTGAAAATATTAGAAAACGTGGCGCGATCGCCTCAGTCCTAACTCCGGATTAAACCGTCCGATTTTCATGGCGAATCGGAATCTCAATGGTAAACTCTGTGCCTTCCCCCGGTTGGGAGTTGCACAGGAGTTTGCCATGATGACGGTCCACAATAATTTGATGACTAATGGATAACCCCAGTCCCGTACCTTTCCCTTCGGGTTTAGTGGTAAAGAAGGTATGAAATAGCTGTTGCTTCACCTCCTCAGTCATCCCCGATCCATTGTCAGCAATGTGAATCGACACGCAATCCTCTAGCAATTCGGTCCGAATGCGAATCGTTTTAGATTCGGGTTCTTTCGCAAAACTTACAGCGTGATTTTCTCCAGATGAACCACTGGTAACCGAGGATAAATGACTAGACCCCCCTGATTCTAACGCATCGATCGCATTCGCAATCAAATTCATAAACACCTGATTCAGTTGTCCGGGATAACATTGAACTAAAGGAAGTTTTCCATAGTCTTTAATCACCGTCACTGCCGGTTTAGAACCCGTTGCTTTCAAACGATTTGATAAAATCAGCAGCGTACTATCTAGTCCCGCATGAAGATCCGCTTTTTGAAACACCCCGGGGTCTTTGCGAGAAAAATTCTTTAGAGATTTAACAATCTCCTTAATGCGATCGGTTCCCAGATTCATGGACCGCAACATTTCCGGGAAATCTTCTTGCAAGTATTCTAAATCGATCGCCGTGGCATGATTTTGGATATCGGCAACAGGTTCAGGATAGCATTGCTGATACAGTTGGAGATGGTTAAGCAAATCTTCGCCATATTCTAGGGCCATATTCAAATTGCCGTGAACGAAGCTGAGGGGATTGTTGATTTCGTGGGCGACTCCAGCAACTAACTGTCCCAAGGTAGACATTTTTTCCGTCTGAACCAGTTGCAATTGTGCTTCTTTCAACTCCTGAATCGACTGTTCTAAATTCCGGTATAATCGGGCATTTTCGAGGGAAATAGCCGCCTGAGAAGAGAGTAATTTTAAGACTTCGAGGCGGTCCCGGGTAAACACTCCTACACTCAAGTTATTTTCTAAGTATAAAATTGCTACAGTGTGGGCTTGGTAGACCATTGGGAAGCAAAGAATGGATTTCGGTTGCTTCGCGGTAATATACGGATCTGTTGTAAATACCGACTCCACTGCCGCATTATTGAGCACCAGAACTTCCCCGGTCCGATGCACATAATTAACAATACTTAAAGGCAAACAAGAGATATCTTCCAGGGGAATTCCCGTGCAACTAATTTGAATGGACGGTCTCGTTGTCGTCACCGTCTCCTCCTCAATATTCCCAGACGCTTGAATGACTTGTTTCCCCTCTTTTTCTAAAATCAAAAACCCCGTCTGTGCCCCCGCATTTTCCAGGATAACTCGCATTAACTTATTCAGGAACTTATCCAAAACCAGTTCTTCCGAAAGCGCTAAGGCTGCTTTCATCACCGTGGTCATATCTAAGGCAGAAGAATCTTGAGTGATGCTGGTACTCGTAGTGGAAAAAGAGGAAATAGTTTCCTGAATACTGAAGGGCCGAATCACTGAGCGTTGGGTAACTCGGGCTAACACTAACGGATATGTTTGTTCTAAAAATTTCACCTTAGCGCTGGCTGACCAACGGACATATCCATAGTAGGCTTCAGTTAAATAAAACTGGGCGATTTGTTGACTGCCACGCTGGAGATGAAATTCTCCCGCGAGTTCGTTTGCGAGGGCTTCTTCTTGGATATATTGGCTTTCTCGGGCGTGGAGAATGGCCCTGTCATACCCGGCGATCGCCTCGGCCATATCCCCCTTAACTCGGGCTTTTTCCGCTTCCACCAATTCATATTTATGCAGAAAATTATCCGGGGCAAATTCTGACCATTTTTTCATCTTCTCTTGATTTTCTGCTACCTTATTCCACAGCAATTTTTGTTCTGCTTCGGGTTGATTTTGATAAACCCCTAATGCAGCCAGAGAGTCATAAAAATAAAACAGCGGTAACGGGTAAACTGCGGTCAACCCATCTAAATAATTAGCGGCTATCCCAGAATTTTCAAAGGCAGACTCACTTTGTCTGAAGAGATAGCTGAGAATCAGTTTGTTCAGGTACAAACAACATAATGCGTAGCGATCGCTCGTTTGTTCATGCATCGGTAACATGATGAACTCATTATACAGTTCCCCCACCAAATGCTCTGGATGATCAGCCCCTCGAATCAAGTGAGATACGGCCTGCCAGTACATTTTTTGATAGTTGAGGGTATTGGTCTGCTTGAGTTTCTCCATCAGCAGGCTGTAGGAAGACATTTCCGCTTCCAACTGCCCCAATTCTTTCCCGGCAAAATAGGAATTAATGCAGTAATTATAAGCACATAACCCGGCATATTCTACATCTCCCGTTTCCAGCCCACTCTCATAGGCTATCAGTAAAGGCGGAATCGTATGCTGGAAGGGTTCCTTCCACAACCGGACATTATTATTCACCACCATCATTGTCCGGGCTTTGAGTTTCTGATTCTCGAATTGCGCCAACACCGTTAAGGCTAATTGTCCAAATTGATGGCCGGTTTCGATATCTCCGACAATGCCACATAAAATTAATCCATAACAGGCGTAAGCATAGGTTGATTCTTCGGTATTGCCATAGTCCAGAGATAGCTTAACTTCTTCAAACACCAGCAAGGGTAACAATAACGGGGCCGATTGATAGGCTGGGGCAATGGCACTATTGAGAATCCGCATCGCCGCTTTTTTGTCAGGATTGCTCATTTTGGGCAATTCGTTTAAGGCTTTGACGGGCTGATCCGTTAACCGGGAAAACAATTCTCCGAGTCCGTTCTGAATATGGTCAAAGCTAGGGGTTTCCGGTAAGTTAACTCCCAATAAAGCCAGGGCTTCTTTGGCGGTTGCGAGGGCTTCTAGTTGTTTATTTTGAGCGGTGTAGGCTTGGATTTTGACTTCATAAACTTGAATTTTGTCTAGGAGAGTCTCCGCTTTTTCTAGTACGATTTGGGCGAGGTACTCCATACGCTCAAAGTCGGTACTCAAATAGGCAGATTCAGCGGCTGCCAGATGAAGCGGGAGGGTTAAATCATAGCGATCGCCCCAACTGGTAGGATGCAATAAGGCCAAACCGGCCTCCAAATACCGTAATGCCGGTTCGTAAGCTGTGGCCGCTTTAGCCTTCTGTCCCGCTTGCAGATTCAAGGCTGCTAATTGATATTTTTCTGATTCACTCTCGATTAAATCAGCCCCGATATTCAATTGATTGACTAAATCAAATACTTTTTCTTCTACCGCTTCTGCGGGGGTATTTGCTAACAGCAACCGTCCGATTTTGAGGTGAGTAGCTTGTTTCTCAGGATCAGGAATCAGGGAATAAGCGGCTTGCTGGACGCGATCGTGTAAGAACTTATACTGGACCGAAGGGGCTTCTCCGTTCATCTCTTCGCCCTCAGACCCAGAATCCGATTGGAAGAATTTATACAATTCGCTGACGGGATTCACCACCCCCGCTTGCAGGGCTGCCCATAACTGGGCTGAGGTTTCCCCGAGGGAATGCTGATACACGATGGCTAAGGTGGCGAGGTCGAATTGATGTCCGATACAAGCGGCTAAGGGTAAAACGGTTTGAGTGGGGGCCGGTAACCGTTGCAACTGAGTCGCCATAAATTCTACAATGTTCTCGGAAATCGCTAAGGATTTCACTTGGGTGAGATCACACTGCCAATACCCCGCCTCACTCTCATACTTTAATACCTGATCCGCATACAGGGATTTTAAAAACTGGGTGACAAAGAATGGATTCCCTTGGGTTTTCTCAAACACCAGTTCAGAAATCGGTTGGGCGCGCATTTGTGGACAGCTTAAGGCATCGGCAACTAAGTGATTCACATCCTCACGCTTCAGGGGGGGAACTTCAACCCGGTTAATCCCCACGCCCTGGGTTTGTTGGAGGCGATTAACCATCAACATCAAGGGGTGCACCGGACTCACTTCGTTATCCCGATAAGCCCCTATGACTAGCATATAGTGTAAATCTGCGTCACTTAAGAGCAACTCTAGTAATTTTAATGACGCGATGTCCGCCCATTGTAAATCATCTAAAAACAACACCAAGGGATGATGTTCATTGGCAAACACCCGAATAAAGTTTTGAAAAACTCGATTAAAGCGATTTTGGGATTCAACCGCAGGTAGTTCGGTAAGCGATGGCTGTTTTCCTAATAGTAATTCCAGTTCAGGAATCACTTCAATGATGACCTGTCCTTGATTTTCTAATGCGGCAGAGAGTTGTTTTTTCCAATTGGCGATCGCCTTAGAACTTTCCGTGAGGATGTGGTAGCGAATTAAACCTTGAACCGCTTGAATCAGCGGGGCAAATGGGATATTCCGCTTAAACTGGTCGAACTTCCCCGAGATAAAATAACCCCGTTTTGCCAAAATTGGTTTGTGGACTTCGTGAACTAATGCCGATTTCCCAATCCCGGAATATCCCGCCACTAACATTAGTTGAGCAGGACCGGCGGCAACGGTTTCAAATGCCTCCATCAAGCGATGGATTTCCCCTTCCCTTCCGTACAGTTTTTCCGGAATCTGGAATCGCGCCGCCCTATCTTTCTGGGCAATGGCAAAGGGTTGAATTTTGCCGGTGGTTTGCAGTTGCATCAAACAGGTTTCTAAATCCGCTTTTAACCCTCGCGCTGTTTGATATCTTTCTTCCGCATTTTTTGCCATCAGTTTCATGACAATCTCAGCGATCGCCTCGGGAATCCCCGGAACTACTCGGTTTGGGGGGACCGGCTGTTTGGCGATATGATAATGCACTAATTCCATCGCATCCGTCGAGGCAAAGGGTAAGGTTCCCGTTAACAGTTCATAAAACGTTACCCCCAAGGAATAAAAATCTGTGCGATAATCAATAAATCGGTTCATTCTCCCGGTTTGTTCCGGGGAAATATAAGCCAAGGTCCCCTCTAAGGCATTGGGATTGACCAAGGTCAGACTTTCTTTCTCCAACCGCGAAGAAATACTAAAATCCGTCACCTTCACCTGCTTAGTCAGGGGGTGAATTAAAATATTATCCGGCTTGATATCTTTATGAATGATGCGATTTTGATACAACGCTTCTAAGGCATCGGCAACTTGGATCCCAATGGAGAGAAAGTCAGCAATAGAAAGGGGATGAGATGTGATATAATCTTTTAAAGAAATTCCGCCAAAATCTTCCAGAATCAGAGCCAACCCATTGCGATCCCGTTCTAGGCTTAAGGGTTTGACAATTCCCGGGACATTGAGATTTTTGGCGATCGCATATTGATTCCGCAACCGCACCAGTTCCCCCATAGTCGGATATTCAGCATTGGGGATTTTAATCATCACGGAGGTGTCATCCCCGGGCCGAGATCCACGGTACACCAGGGTATGAATACTTTCATGAATTTTTTCGGTAATCAAATAGTCAGCGATCTCGTGCATGATCTCCTTTCTCCAGTCCCTGACACTTTTTAAAGTGTTCTGCTTTCATTCTATTCTACCTCAATTGGTATCAAAGTTAACGATAATTGCGATTTTTTTGAGGACAGATGGGGAGGGGGGAGATGGGGAGATGGGGGAGATGGGGAGGATGGGGGAGATGGGGGAGATGGGGAGGATGGGGGAGATGCCTAATATTTATCAGTCCCTTTTATCCTTTTTCATCTTGGTGAAATTGGTCCTGGTGAATGGGCAGTTCAAGGGTGAATTCAGTGCCAATTCCTGGGGTGGAGGTACATTCGAGTCCACCTTTGTGGCGATCGACTGCAATTTGATAGCTAGTTGCTAATCCTAACCCCGTCCCTTTGCCGATGGGTTTGGTGGTAAAAAAGGGGTCAAAGAGGCGCGGCAGGGAAGTTTCTGGAATGCCACAGCCATTATCTTTAATCTGGATAGCAATGCGATCGCCCGGTAGGACCTGAGTCTGAATCCATATTTTATCCGGTTCCCGGGGATTACCCTGGCGATACGCTTCATCAATGGCATCGATCGCCTTGGCCAAAATATTGATAAATACCTGATTCAGTTCCCTGGCAAAACACTCTACCTTGGGAAGGGTTCCATAGGGTTTAATGACTTCAATTTCTGGACGATTTCCTGGAGAATCTAACCGATTTTTCAGAATCATTAAGGTACTCTCAATTCCTGAATGAATCTCGACATCTTTAAGCGCCGCTTCATCATACCGGGAAAAAGTCCGCAAGGAGGTCACAAGTTCTCGGATGCGAATCGCCCCTTGTTCCATCGAATCCAAAAGTTTAGAAAAATCTTCCGTCAAAAACTCTAAGTCCACCTCATCGGCTTGGTCTATAATCTCAGTTACAGGATTCGGATAATGTTGGTCATAGAGTGCTACAATGTCTACCAAGTCGGACAGATACTCTCTAGCATGGACGATATTTCCAAAAATAAAGCTAATTGGATTATTAATTTCGTGAGCAATTCCGGCCACCAGTTGGCCCAAACTCGCCATTTTCTCACCTTGAATGAGTTGAGTTTGAGTTTGTTGGAGTTCCTTCAGGGTTTGTTCGAGTGCTTGCGATCGCGCCGTGGCTTCTTTATACAGTTCCGCCTGAAAAATAGCAATTTCCATGCAGTCCCGTACTGCCTCTAATAAGTGAATTTCCGATGGATTACAGGGACGGGGTTTGCCCACAGGGGCACAACAAATCACCCCGAACTTCCCGTTACTTTATAATCGTTGAGCCCCTTGATTCCAATATTGGATTTTGTCCTTTAAGTCGCGAATAATAATCGAGTCATTTGCCCGGTCCAACATCTCGATTTGTTGACGCATCGACTCATCAGCCAACTTGCGATCGGTAAGATAAATCACCACCCCATCCCATAAAATTGCACCATCGGGTTGAGGTGAGATTTTGGCAGCCCCTTGTAGCCATTTCAGTTGTCCCGAAGGGGTGATGAACCGCCACTGATAATACCATACTTTGTCAGTTTGGGCCGCATAAGTGAAGGAGTCAGCAAATCCCATTCTGTCCTCGGGATGAATGATTTGCCACATCAACTGGGAATTGTTGAGGACCGCATCCGGTTCGAGTTCATAAATCTCTCGACAAGCGGGGGAAACATAAGTAAAAATATCATCAGCTTGTTGGTTCAGATACTGACGGTATTGATAAACCATTCCCGGTAAAGTTTTCGCTAACCGTTCAAAGCGGGCTTCATATTCATGCAAAGCAGCTTCAGCGCGTTGGCGTTCCGCTTTAACCCGTTTTACTTCATCTTTACTCCGATGGATTTTACCTTGATGATCGGTGATTTCTGTGATAAAACTCATGACTGACTGTGGCAGTCCTTTCCCATCCCGGACCCAATTCATCCGCAGGGAAACCCGGGCGATCGCCCCGTCTTTTCTCAAGCAGTAACCTCTTAGAAGGAAGCATTCATGACCTGTTCTGCCATTGCTGCGGCGACAGTGTAGCTCATATTGCCATCGGGGGATTTCTCAATGGGAACATTGGGCGATTGTTGCAGTTAAATTGACCTCGGCAAGTTAGAGATTCGCACAGATGCATTGGGGTCAGGTTGGGCATTGGAGTGACACTCACGGGGATGGAGTGGTTTGGTGTAGAATTTACCCTGGGACTTTTGAGTGTTGCACCCGGACTGCCCGAACCGGCTTAAGCATAATTACTTATTCAGGTAAGGCTTTATAAGTAGCAATCACGGCCAGTAATAAGACAACGGTCCAGGACCAACTGGGAATGGCGGCGATTAATAACCATACATCTCCAAAGATGGCGGCAAATAGCTCTAGGAAGTAAGCGATCGCTATCGTGCCAATGGCCAAGAGGATAACTGGGAATATTTCAGACATGACCTTTCCTCGTCTAGTTCTCATACCCAGCAAGGCGATCCCTAGCTGGTTTTTGCGATTCCTTTCTGTAACAGATTATAAAGCAAAAGTTACAAAAGTCCAAAAAATAGGTTAAGAATTATTAAAATTATGGACCGATTGACGGCAATCGGCTAAAATTAAACCTTGGTTAGAAATACAGCGCTGGAATCCCATAGGCTGTATAGATTCTCCCTGAAGTCTTCAGGGATAGGCGGTTGGATGAACCGATCGGTTCTGATAGTTACAGCCTAAGCTGTTTAGACCCGTTGAGAGACCCGACTATGACAGCTTGAGATTTGGCTGGCACCGCTGATTTGACCTAGAGACGCGATCGCCCTCAATCCGGTTTCTTTCCTTTTAGTTTACACAGCAAAACAACCGGATTGACTCGGTAATAATACTTATTTACAAATTGACAAAAGAAAACCCATCATGGGTTCCCCAGAGATTCACCAGATTAAATCCGATAAAAATTGCCCCCCAAAGGGAGGGTGCGGCGAGGGGTTGGGGTCAACTCATCAGGCCCCGAAACGGTCTGTTGAGGTGGCTAAATTAACCCCTTTAACCGATTCAGACTCGGGAGTAACCGTCGCCTCTTGGACCCGTTCTGGAGAAAGGGTACTGCGGGCGATCGCCTGTAACAGTGGATTTTCGGCAGCCAGTTTTCGGTAAGCAATAAACTCAAAGATTTGTTCCGCCCGAAGTCCATACTCAATCCGGCGCTGATACACCCGCCATAAAGCAATCAGGGGGAGAATATCCTCCGCTTTCAAATCCACCCACTGTCCCCCCCGTTCCCCGGTGAACTGGTGCAGATAACGGGATGCTTGCCAATGGGGGGGAATCCGGTTCTCGTCAGAACGAACTAAACAGCCACAGGTGAGATCAAAGGTTTCATATTGAACCAACCGTTTTAAAGCCGCTTCCACTTTTTTGCTCTGCATCTCTTGGAGGATGGCAACACCGAGGGTGGATGGACGGCCATTCTCACGAGTGGTCAAGGTAAATTGAATATAACCGCGATTGTGGCGATCGCCTTGAATGCGATCGCTGACCGACTCGATGGATACCCCGGCGATCGTCTGTCCCACAACCCGTTGGAACCCAAAATAAATCGCCTGAGCCACTGTCCCATTATCAAGCACAGCCTCCAGATTCTGTGGAAAACTCTGTTCCCGTTCAAACGCAGTTTCCACCTGTTCAAAGGGGTCTTCTTCCACCGGATGGAAATTTTCCGCGCACCATTCCAAAATCTCCCTCACCGATAGCTGTTCCCGCGCTAACGCTCTCAATTGGCCCGCTTCAAAGGGATAAACCGGGTTAGGTGGGGTTAAATGGTAGTGGTCATAAAATTCTTGTAACCACAGGCGAACCAACTCAACAATCCCCTCGGGACTGATCGGGTATAATTGCATCGGTTCGCCTTGTTTGCATAGATAGTTGGCGATTCCCGGAGGCAGGGCTTGGACCTTATTGCGCCAAGTTTCCTCAGTCATCACACTGAACAGGACCATTCCCCGTTCTAAGGAGGCGCGAGGCAGGGTATCCCAGATTCGTTTAATAATGCTGGCAACCACCCGTTCTCGTTTTAAGCCCGTATCGCTTTTATCTGCCGCCTCCAACTGGTCAAAACAAATGATCAGGGGGTAATAAGCACTAATCAGGGTTAAGGTATGCATGAGGATTTCCCAGGCATCAGCATCGCGGGAGTCTCGGGACCGATTGGGTAAACCGAGTTCCGTGGCTTTAGAAGGGGCGATCGCCATCCCGGACAACCATTTAATACTGTAGGGGGCTTCAATGCTCGATAGGGTCCAGATAATTGCTCGGACGAGATCCGGATCAGCCAAAGCCGGTTTAAGTTTGCAAAATCCTTCCGTGAGTTGAGTCACCCAAGTTTGATTTTTAACCCGGGTATGATTGTTGAGCTTGGCAATCAGTTCTGGGGGAGAAAAGGTGCGTGCATTGGAGTCGATCGCATGAATGGCGTGATTGGCGATCGCTGCTGCTAGGCATTGCCACTGCATGACCCCACCTTGACCGGCATAGCGTAAACTCTCCACCACCCGCTGATGAAATTGATAGCGCAGGAGGTTTAAATCTGTTAATTGACCGGCATTGATATAAACGAACAGTGCACTATCATCTTGTTGGACCTGATGGCGTAGGGTGCTGATCAGATGACTTTTGCCCATGCCCGGATTGCCCGTTACCGCGATCGCACTCAAAGCCGAACGACCTTGGCGCGAGCGGTCCAGGGCCTGGAAAACCACCTGACGAATGCGATCGTTCAAGCTATTGAGATTGGGAAGGTCATCCCGCCAAATTTCGCGATCGCTGACCGATGCAGGGTAAGGGAAAGGGTTCTGAGCGGCGATCGCCGTATTCAGGTCTTTAATCGAAGAAATAGAACAATTAGCCATAGCAAGACGTATAAAGGAGCAACCCGAATCGAGCTTCGGCTCTTACTTAAAGTGTGCCGCGAAATTCATTTAACCTGACACAATGCCAATTGATTCTCTAGTTCAGACCCCTTTCTAGGGAGTCGGCACAGGATGAAATTCATAGGAAGGACAAGAAACCGGGTTTCGGGTCCAGATTTGTTACTCATGAACAGCGATTTCCCATAGAACCCCGGTTTCTCATCCCTACTGAACCGACTCCCTAGATCTCGAAGGCGATCGCCCGTTAATGTAGAAACCTCCAATTTGCCAACGGAATTCAGTTAGCTTGAGCTCCGGCCTGATAAAATCTCGTGAGCTTGCTGTAGATGCTGGACAACCGATTCAGCAGAAGCCTGGAAAGCCGCCCGTTCTGCCTCGTCCAGTTCGAGTTCTAACACCTGAGTAATCCCTCGGCATCCTAACTGGCAAGGGACCCCGATGAACAAATCGCGTAACCCATATTCACCCTCAAGATAAGCCGCAGCCGGAACGATTCGCGACTGGTCAAGCAAAATTGCTTCAATCATCAAACTCACCGAAGAGGCTGGAGCAAAATAAGCACTCCCGGTCTTCATTAATTCTACGATTTCCGTGCCCCCATTGCGCGTGCGTTCCACAATGCGCTCAATGGTTTGAGTATCCATCAGTTCCATCAGGGGAATCCCCTCCACCGTCGTGTAGCGCGGCAGAGGGACCATTAATTTTCCGTGATCGCCCAAAACCATTGCCTTGATATCCTGGATTGACACCCCCAGTTCCATCGAAATAAAGGTTTTAAAGCGCGCCGCATCCAGCACTCCCGCCATGCCAATCACCCGACGGCAGGGGAGTTGCGAGGCTTCCCAGGCAATGTAGGTCATCACATCGAGAGGATTGGTGACCACAATTAAAATGGCTTCCGGCGATCGGGCGATCGCCTCCTTCGCCGCTGTCTTGACAATCTTGGCATTAATCTCAATCAAATCATCCCGATTCATCCCCGGTTTCCGAGGACGACCGGCAGTGATCACCACAATATCCGAGTTCGCCGTATCATCATAATCATTTGTACCCACAATTTGCCGGTCATGACACTCCACCCCCCGGGCTTCCATCAAGTCCAGGGCAATCCCGTGGGGCATCCCTTCCAGGACATCCAGCATCACCACATCGGCTAAATTTTTTTCAGCCACTCGCTGGGCGAGGGTACTGCCAACTTTACCCGCACCAATAATGGAAACACGAGCTTTCTGACAAGAGGGAGGAAAAAAGGGGGAGGAGGACATGATTAATACAACCGTTAAACAGTTTAGGGTTTACTTGAATTCTTCGAGTTGGTCGATTCGCAGCCAGACATTTGGGGCAGGCATCTGACCAAACTTGATCAGGGCATAGTCCCCATTCAGGTCTACAACTTCCCCTTTGGTTTCAAAAATATAACTGGGGAAGCGCGAATCACTAGCACTTGCTTCTAAACTATTGTCCAACGTTTCGCGAACGGCGCGAACCATAGTACCTTTTTTAACTGCCATAAGTTGCTCTGCACTGTGTTAAAACGCTATCTCTCCCTAATTTTAATCCCTTCCGGGGTCAGGATTTTAAGGGAGATGGGAAGGATGGGGGAGATGGGTCCAATGTTCGTAGTAACGACTTCAGTCGTTCTCTTCGTTCGTAGTAACGACTTCAGTCGTTCTTCCCCGTTCGTAGTAACGACTTCAGTCGTTCTTCCCCGTTCGTAGTAACGACTTCAGTCGTTCTTCCCCGTTCGTAGTAACGACTTCAGTCGTTCTTCCCCGTTCGTAGTAAGGAC
>JAABSJ010000057.1 GCA_011390515.1 Oscillatoria sp. | reverse complement strand
TGGCGATTCTCGAATCGCCCCTACATGGGTTTTGGGAATTTTTTTGGGAATTGGATGGACTGGCGATTCTCGAATCGCCCCTACATGGGGTTTTGGGAATTGGATGGACTGGCGATTCTCGAATCGCGCCTACGGGGACAACCATTGCATTAAAAGGGAAGGTCCTTGAATGGCATTTCCGCATCATAGTCTGGATTTTCTGTGTCTTCATGCCATTTGAGCGGATTGTCGGCAATGTATTGACGAATCCGTTCCAACGATCGCTCGTTACGGTTGATGCGATCGTAAAAATCTCGTTGCCAAACCGGACAACCGGACATCTGACGTAATTGGTTAATTTCTCGTGCGGAAACGGTTTTGAATGCTCCGACTAAACGCCCCAAAGATTTCCGTTTGATGTCGGCAAATCTATCGGTGATTACGATAATTCCATGTAAATGATTGGGCATCACCACCCAAGCATCTAATTCTATATAGGGATATCGTTGTTCCAACCATTCCCAAGTTTCGGCAACAATTCTACCATATTTATTTAAGTGAACGATGCCGCCGACAATTTCACCCAAGAAACATTCGCGATTATGGGTGCAAATCGTTACGAAATAGGCTCCGGGTTGGGTATAGTCGTATCCTTTCAGTCGGAGAGAATTACGGCGTGGGCGTTCAGGGTCGTAAGGCATGGTTTTACGGTTATTCCATGTTTTTTTTATCCTATCTAAAAGGGGAGCAGTTTGGGTCCCGATAAAACCATTTCCCAATGTAGGGGCGATTCGGGAATCGCCTCTACGGTGGGGAAGGGTTGAGGTGCGATCGCCCTTCAGGAGGTTGAGAGGCGATCGCTTTTCCAAGCTAATTCACTGACCGATTAGAATTTAATGTAATTCCTTGGATTACGGTTATCGGTTTTCCAGCGATAGGGACGAACACGAACTTCAAAATGTAGATGTGGACCTGTTGAGTTTCCCGTACTACCTACTCGTCCGATTGTACTCCCTCCACGAACGGTCTGCCCCTTAGAAACATGGACGCGAGATAAGTGAGCATAAATGGTTTGGAATCCATCAGGATGGTTAATTCGGACAAAATTTCCCCATCCAGTGGCATGATATCCAACTTCAACCACTGTACCCGGTTTAGCTGCTTTCACAGGTGTTCCAGTAGGCGCAGCGATATCAATTCCATAGTGAAAACGCCCCCAGCGTGGCCCATATTCACTGCTAACGGGATATCCCGGAAGAGGATGTTGCCATTTGGAAGGACTAGGAGCAGGATTAGGAGCAGGATTTACCGGCCCAGTACCATACCGATAAGCGGTTGCTGTGCGTCCATTCCAGATGATGTATCCATTGGCAAAAGTCTGCTTAATCACCCCGTTGCCTTGAGGAACTTCTGCACTGGTTGGCGCACCTAACCAGCCATTCAAACCACCTGTATTGAGATAGGTTTGCCGAATTCCACCATAAAGGGGAAAAGTACCATGTTTACTACTGACAATGGAACCCTTCTGGAACAGTTGATAGGTTGCACCGCTAGAGTGCGTAAACACACCTGAAGTAGGATTGCCAATAGTTGACCGATATCGCTGGAAGACGGGATAGAATTTACCGCTGACTGTGTAACCATTAATCGTTACAGATGTGGGCTGTGGTGCAGGTGCGGGTTTTGGTGCCGGTGCAGGTTTTGGCGCAGGTGCAGGTGCGGGTTTTGGCGCTAAAACCGGAGGACGGCTACCGGGGAACCCATACATATAGGCACTGGGAACCCAACGATTGGTGCCAGAAATGCGATACCACAATTCGTCAGGGGTTCCAAGCTGATAATCGGTCACTCGTTCGCCATAGGTCCAGGCATCAAAATGCAAGGTTTTCCGGTAAGGTTCCGCCAAACCACTGCGATCTTCATGGCGAGGACTGTTGCGAAGTGCAACGCCAATGGTAGGCATCACCCATGCGCTAAAATTCTCACGCACAATCGGATGATTAACCGCCCGATCGCCCGCAGTAAAGATCCCTTCCCCACTCCAAGTGTCGGGAATCAAACTCGATGGCGCATAATGTTCTTCCCCGTTTGTAGCCTTCGCTAACTGCACGGCTGCTACCATATTTAACAAGCCTGTGCCGGTTTCTAGGTCAAACCCTGTTGCCCCTAAATCCGTGGCGGTGTTTTTGATAATTTCGATGACTTGTCGATAGCTGAGGCTGGGATTGGCGGCCCAGACTTGGGAAATTGCCCCGGTTACTTTGGCGGTGGCGACGGAGGTTCCGGCCATTGATCCGACTTCCTCTCCACTGAGGGATAAGGTGGGATTGTCGATGGTTCCCCCGGGTGCAACGATATCTAATCCATAGCCATAGCTGGAATATTCGGTGCGGTTATAGGCTTTGGAGAAGGCGATTTCATCGTTGAATCGTTCTGCTGCACCGACGGTAATAATGTTGTCGAATTCTTGAGAGGCTTGTCCCAAGACAGACATGACTCCGCCATCATTTCCAGCAGCGGCAACGAGCATGACATTATGTTGCCTTGCATATTCGATCGCCGCTCGTTCCATTGGGGTAAATTCATACCGGGTGCTGACATTCCCCTGAGCATCAATTTGGGTTAAATCTAAGCTCAAATTCACCACGGCATTCGGTTGACCAGACTCCCGCGCTGCATCGACAAATTCAATTAGAGATTCGGCCCATTTCCCGGAACCGACGGCTCGTCCGGCCCAAATTGGCGCATCGGGATTAATCCCCTCAATGCCGATGTCATTGTCTCGTTGGGCGGCAATAATTCCTAGGGTATGTGTTCCATGTTCGTTGCCTTCTCCTGGGGCTATTGTGGGGTCATTATCCCCATCAATATGGTCTTGTCCCCAGGTGATGCGCGAGTAGTCAATATCGGGATTGTTTCCGGAAAATCCGGTGTCAATAATCCCGACTAAGGGCTGATTTTCTAGGGCAAAATTAAAACTGGGTTCTGCAACTGGAATGCTGGGATAGGACTGCCAGACCATTTCTTCTAACCGATAAACTAGGGCAAATGTGCTGTCGCTAATCGGTTGAGATGGGGTTTGATTTTGCAGGGTTTGGGTTAAGGTTTCTAGGCGTTCGACGAGGGCTGGATTGACCGGATTTGAACTAGATATTTCGCTGTTGTTGGATTGGAAGTTTAAGACGTCGGTGAGGCTTTCTAACCGGAAAATTAGTTCAGATTTAGCCAATTCGGCGGGGGATAACTCTGGAATCAAGAACGGGTCGGTGTCAACAAATTCCTCCGGTGGGGGGGTTTCGCTCAATTCCGATTGTCCGGCGATCGCCTCTGATATGAATCCCGGTGTCTCCGTTTCTTCCCCTTCTACGGCACTCTCTGAAGTAGTCTCTTCGACAACTGCGGAGACTGCTTCTAATTCAGTTTCGGCAACCACATCGTCAACTGCGGTGACTGTTTCTAATTCAGTTTCCTCAACCCCATCAGCAACTTCAGTTTCATCAACGACTTCGGTGACTGTTTCTAATTCAGGTTCCTCAACCCCATCAGCAACTTCAGTTTCATCAACGACTTCGGGGACTGTTTCTAATTCAGGTTCCTCAACCCCATCAGCAACTTCAGTTTCATCAACGACTTCGGTGACTGTTTCTAATTCAGGTTCTTCAACCCCATCAGCAACTTCAGTTTCATCAATGACTTCGGTGACTGTTTCTAATTCAGATTCATCAACCCCATCAGCAACTTCAGTTTCATCGCCAACTTCGGTGACTGTTTCTAATTCAGTTTCATCAACGACTTCGGTGACTGTTTCTAATTCAGTTTCATCAACGATTTTGGTGACTTCTGTTTCATCGTCAACTTCGGTGACTGTTTCTAATTCAGGTTCCTCAACGACTTCGGTGAGGGTTTCTAATTCAGATTCGTCAACGATTTCGGTGACTTCAGTTTCATCCTCACTATCGATGACTGATTCTAATTCAGTTTCATCAACGACATCAGCGACTTCCGTCTCATCTTCAGTCGGAGTTTCTTCCTCTAGGGAAATCTCTTCTGAAATATCTGAATCCGGGAGACTGTCTAAATCTTCCTCGAAACTATCGACTTCATCAAACAGACCTTCTAAGTTGGCTAATAAGTCCTCGACTGCGGCATCAAAATCCGGTGGATCGGGGGTGACGTAAGTTTTGACATACTCAATCAATGCTTGACCCAAGTCACTGCCGCGCCAATCTTTGCCTGCGGCGACGACATCATCCATTAATGCCGCGTTACCTTTGGCTCCTCGGAATTGTAAAATGATGTCGTTATAGTCGCGATCGCTATTTCCATCGACCCGGATATCTTCCCAAGCAAAGGCACTGCCATCCCCGGTGATATCGGCAATTTGTCCGAAGTGATATCCATCATCAGGATTGGCCGTTGCTAGGGAGAATAAGGGACGCAATGCACCTCCGGCATTGGGATTATTTAAGACCTGTTCGACGCTGCCATTGGGGACTAAAACTAGGAAAAATTTATCTCCCGGACGCATGGAAAAGCTCTTTACCCCTTGATACTCTCCCGAATTATAATTCGCTTCGCCTAAGTTTCCTTTAAATCGGGCTCCTTCACTAGGGTCATCAATGATGGTATAACCCAGTTCGGAATTACTGGCAGCGCGAGAAATCGCTTCTTGGAAAAACTCCATTGAGTTGGGATCAAGTGTTTCCATTCCGGACAGACTAACGATCGCCACTTGTCCTTTATAGGCACCCCCGTCAAACAGGAAATCAACCTCGACTTCTCCGGTTTCTCCGACGGTGAATGTCCCGGACTCAAATTGAGGTTGCAGATTGCTCAAGTCTGCGTCCGCTACCAAGTCACTCTTTTCGGTCTCACTCTCTTCTGTGTCACTATCCTCAGTGGTTTCGTCGGTTTCGCTGGTCTCACTATCCGTGGTTTCTGCGGTTTCGGGGGTTACGCTGTCTTCGGTGTCATTGTCTATATCCTCGTCGGTGACGAAGGTTTCACTCTCTTCCTCAGTTTCCTCGGTGGAGAAGGGTTCACTCTCTTCCTCGGTCAGACTATTCGCGATCGCCTCTTCAGCAATGTCATCAGGGTCGGTCTCTATCTCCGGATCGTCTGCGGCAATTTCTGTGATTTGTGCATCAACGGTGTCTACTTCGTCACTGATGGCGGTGTCGAGGGGTTCAGTTTCATCGCTTTGTGCGAGGATATCTGCTTCAGCGACGTCCGCATCGGTCTCATCGGTTGCTACGGTTTCGACCGATTCCGCTACCTCCTCGGTAGGTTCGCTGTCCAGTTCGGCCTCAGTCTCGATCGCACTTTCATCCCCCGTGTTGTCCTCTGTTTCGGCATCACTGTCGATCCCGGCAAGTTCCTCGTCCTCCGAGTCGGTTGCGGAGTCAATCTCGTCGGTTGTTTCTGGGAAACTCTCGTCGAATTCGTCTTCACCCTGATCAGTGATGTCGCTTACCGGGTCACTTTCGGTGTCGCTACTGGGTTCGTCGGCGATCGCCTCTTCCCCATCAATCTCTAAATAGGGAAGTTCCTCTAACTCTGTATCCCCCATATCCAGTTCTGTACTGCCATCGGAGACAACATCCACCGGATCCGAGTCAGTCTCATCCCCGGAAAATTCATCTGCCTGTTCGCTATCCTCTGGGAGGACATCCCAATCTAACTCTGTATCGGCAACCCCGGGGATATCCTCAGTGGTTTCCGTGTCATCGATGAGGATACCGCTAGGGGTTCTCATTTCTTCCAGACGCATCGCTGGACCTTGATACCGTCGGGATTGGGATTGGAACCCATCCGCTTCTGGACGCTTTTGAGACCGAAAAAACAAGTTGAACATGAGTAGATTACTCCTGGTGATCTGGATTTGACAGAGACAAGGGGGTTGAAAGCTAGGGTTGCCTAGGCGATTCGCCATTTTTAGGGGTGAATCTGCTCAACGCACAGGACTGTGGGTTGCCTCTGATTCATTTATTAGGAATGTTTCGGGCAAATTATGCAGATTGCTCGCGATTTTTGGGGTAAAACGGTTCAGTTCAGGGATTTTTCGTCTTCCAAAACCCTTGCCCTGTGACAGTTATAGCCAATTTTGAAAAAAATCTAAATTCCTAAAATTCTCCCGGGTGCTCACCCGGCGATCGCCCATAACTGGGGTCTGGGGTCACAACAGGTTGATGAAGCGGGTCTCAACAGGATCGGGAGTTGATACAACCGACTATTTCCCTGCGGTTACATCCCTCTACAGCAGTAATTCTTGTGCTGTTGCCTCGGATGCCGTCTTCCTGATGATAGATTTTCCCGAGTCCTCTCGTCTCAGAAAATCATGCCCTTTTAATTTTGAGGAATTTTACAAGAATGTATTCGGCAAATTTATGATAAAATACACAGAAAATCCTAATCATCCACCCAATGAAACCTCAACCCACCCGCCAATCCTGCTGGTCTAGACCTAATGAAATTATCCTGTTTTTTCCCGGGTTTTCAGGAGACTAAACGCCTCGGATTTGCAGGGTAAAAGTTTTCATCCGTTCTGTAGACTTAACCTGACCGAATGGGTAATCAAACCTTGACTCATTCCGAGTAGTGTCCCTAGATTTTCCTCGGTCAAGGTAGGCAATTTCTCCCCGTTTCGACTCTCTCTCCCTAAATTTTCTCACTAAAACAATGAGCAAACCGTCTCGACAAAATATTTGGTCGCAATTAAACAGTTATAAACTCTTACGCTACTTGCTATTATTAGCTTTGGGTTGGGCGATTGTTCAAGTGTTTGGGTATTTTGAAACCGTTATCGTCATTTTTATTTTTGCGGCAATTTTAGCCTTTTTGCTGAACTATCCCGTCAAATGGATTCAGCGATGGGTTCCCCATAATATTGCAGTCTTTATTGTTTTTTTAGTTAGTCTCCTCCTGTTTGGAGGACTCGCGATTACCCTCGGGGTCGCGGTGTTATCCCAAGGGCAAGAATTGCTGGAACAATCTCCTGAACTATTGCAGGGTCTTTTGGATTTATTAGACTACATCCAAGAAGGATTAGCTCGCCGGAATTTAGAATTAGATTTAACCGCCATTGAAGAACGTCTCCGAGAGGAAGCATTGGCAGGAATAGGGGTGGGGTTAATGACGGTTCAAAAACTATTATCCAATTTGGTAGATTTGATTTTAATAGCAGTGGTTGCATTTTTCATGCTGTTAGATGGCAGACAAGTATGGAATTTGTTTCTAAAACTCTTTCCCTCTCATTGGCGAAGTGACATTACCCTGGCTATTCAGAAAAATTTTCTGGGATTTTTTTGGGGCAGGTTACTCTTATCCGTATTTTTTGCAGTTTCTTGTTTTGTGGTGTTTGTCATCCTAGATATTCCTTATGCTTTAATCTTGGCAGCAGTCGGAGGATTTTTTGATTTAATTCCGGGAATTGGTGCAACATTAGGAATTAGTTTAATTTCTCTAATTTTATTACCCCAAGGAATTTGGCTCAGTATTAAGGTTTTGATAACTTGTATTGTGCTTCAACAGGTTGAAGAAAATTTATTGATGCCTCGAATTATGAAAAATTCCATCAATGTCAATCCAGTTATTATGTTTTTAGCGTTGTTAATTGGAGCTAGAGTTGCAGGTTTACTGGGGATATTTTTAGCTATTCCGATTAGTGGCCTAGTAATTAGCCTATGTAAAACCGATGAAATAGAAGGTGAGAAATAATGGGTAAATTTAATTTAAATAAACCTTTAAAAAAACCGGGTTTTATAACCCGGTTAATCTGAATTAAAAGATAAATATTGGGAGGCTTATAACAGCGGACGGATTCTTTCTCGATAGGCAGGTTCATTTAAACCGATGCCTTGATTCGCTTGACCCGGGGGAATCATTTGTTCGAGGGCGGCAATGCGATCGCTACTGGCCGGGTGGGTACTTAAAAAGGTCGGCGGAGAGGCTTTGCCGAGGAGTTTTTCAAAAAATTGAACCAGGCCCAGAGGTGAGTAACCGCTGTTTATGAGAATGGCTAACCCAGTGCGATCGGCTTCATATTCATGTTGACGACTCCGGGGCAAACGGAGGGCTAATTCTACCCCGAGTTGTACGGCAATATTGCTATCCACACCGGCAGCACCGGCTAACCCTCTGGCAATGATCACTTCGCGCATTTGTCGAATGGAATGTTTATGGACAACATGGCCAATTTCATGACCCATTACCCCGGCTAATTGCGCTTCATTATCCATCGCTTGGAGGAGACCTGTGGTCACGTAAACAAACCCACCCATTGTGGCAAAGGCATTAATGCTTTCATCCTGAACCACCTGGAAGGTGTAGGGAAGATTGGGGCGATCGCTTTGAGCGGCTAACCGATCGCCTAAGTCTTTAACGTAGGTATTAATTTGAGTATTTCCATATCGCCTAAATTGACGACTGAGAATTTGTTGGTTGATTTGTTGACCCAGGGCAACTTCCTGGGCATCGGACATGGTACTGAGCTGGAGTACCTCAAGTCCCGGCCCAATTAACCTCCGGGGATTAAATGCCGAGCTAGGATAGGATGAACTGACGACTAAGGCGATCGCCATAATCGCAGAAATGATCGGGTAAATCCAGCGACGATGAACTCGATGAGAAATCCAAGCGTAAAAGTTGAACATAATTAATGTGAGGAACGTTTGAACAAACAGGAGTGATAGGTTGGAATTGAGGTCAGGTATTTTAACCTTGATCGCAATGCTCCCAGGACTGAGATATCCCCTTGTCTGATCATCTGGGCAATTAATATACTGCCCTCTCTACAGATGGGGTGACGTCTTAAAAGATCCGGAGTCAGTCCTGTCTGATATCTTTTACGACTCAACCAAAGACCCTGATATTTTCAGGACTCCTGGACCGTTTAAGGCCGGTTGATTCAGTCTACTTCCAGCATAAGCGATCGCCTCCCTTCTGATCCATTGACGAAGCTGGACAAAGGCAGGTTGCCATTCACCATCCCTCAGAATCCTCCCCGGGGGTTTGTAGAACTGACTGATCCAGATCCCAGGATCACAACGGGGACTGGGAATAGACCTCAATCGAGGGAGTCAACGGTGGGAGGGGGAGTCAGAATTGCGATCGCCCCGAGATTAACTGGGTTCTTCAAAAACTCCCACAGGTTGGACTAATAAGGTAATACAATGAATGCCGACAATGCGAACAGGTTCTCCGGGTCCGATGACAATTTCGCGATCGCACCGCGCAGGCCAATAGCTGCCTCTAAAATGGACTCTCCCCGCTATATAGGGGCCTCTAATTATCTCATCCACAATCCCAATTTCTCCCGGTCTGCCGAGAGTATATTTTAAGTTGGGGTCTTGATATTCTTTGAGTCGGACGGGATGGGGAGCAAACAGGCTGTTTAAAAAACGGAACATGGGATCTCGGTTGAACGCGACAATCCCACCCTAAAAGGCTTGCTAAGTTTTTGGGGATACTCCCGTGTCACTCTCTGAATTGGTTAGGGGATCCGGCTGTTTTGGGGCGATCGCATCCCGTTTAATCTCAAATCCGAGTCAACTCTTGCAGATGGACTTGTGCATTTCCGGAACTGCCACATTGCACAGAAGGCGATCGCACTCTTATACCAAATCCGGTTGGTAAAAGTCGGTTTTCGCTTTTAGCTCGC
The DNA here is from genome assembly GCA_011390515.1 of Oscillatoria sp. Classification (GTDB taxonomy): domain Bacteria; phylum Cyanobacteriota; class Cyanobacteriia; order Cyanobacteriales; family Laspinemataceae; genus Laspinema. Next base: position 17,323 of record JAABSJ010000057.1, on the reverse strand, counting down.
GCAGGCGGTCTATAGCCCTAACGGGCATGACTTCGCTAGTGTCCCTGTAGCCCCACCCTTGAGGCTCTGGGTTTTTATAGACCTATAGCAACCGAATTCCGTATTATTCCTCGGCACATCCTTCAATATTGCGGGCCGCTGCGCTCGACTGCTGGACAATCACGGGACAATCATCCTGAGTCGGCCAAAATCGCTCTATAGCGTAATGAATCACGATCACCCAAAATAGAATAAAAAACGTCAAAAACCCGAGCTGCTGAGGGGTGATCAATCGCCGTAAAGGTTCTTGTTGTGACGTTTGTTTGTCCATAAGCCTAAATTTTGCCTCGCCGATCTCCGATATTTGTCATCCCCTGTTAGGCATATTTTTCGAGGCTTATTCTTTTAATTCAAGGGAGTGCCTAAAAAGGGTTTTCTTATTAAGAATTATATAAAATTTTCACAAATCTCGCTGGTGGCGATCGCCAGCCTGATGGTGAATTTTGGCGAGTTAGGCAAGGGCTGAATGACGGGGACTGGGGTGGGCGGTTGCGGGATCGATCTGCCGTCGAACCCTGACTGGGGACTGAGGTTTTTGGTGAGGGATAGAGAGTAGATCGATGCTGTGGGACACAGTGGGATAAAATCCCTGAATAGAATATCCCGGCTTGCCGATCGCCAGTAAGCCGGAGGAAAAAACTGGTACAACGAAACTAAGAGTTTTAACTTCTGAGCGCAACTCATCTGGCTCCAGTTACTGTGCCTGATTTTGCAGGGATGAGTCCAAATTTGGTACTAAGCCAGAATTAGAAACTTCTTCACGGGAGAGTTCCGATCGGGTGTTGCTTTGGTGGGTGAGCTGAGTGAAAATCTGCTGCCAGTTTAGGGTGAGGAGTCTAGGTAAACATACGCATACAGCAGCATTAAACAGGGTCAATAGTGTAAAGTCTAACCAAGTTGATAGCATAGCCTCTCCTTTTCAATTATCGATTCTATTACAACTGGCCTTTTATTATAAACATAGGATGAGGGAAAAAGGCTAAAACTGAGTATTTTTTAAATTTGAATTACTTCTAGAAAATATAATATTTTCTCAAGATAAGATTTATTAAGTAGTCGTGATGCGCTTACAATCGGCGTTCGCGAGAAACTGTTACATATTGTACTAAATTATCGAGCATAAATTGCTATAATCTTACCAGAGGTTGCTCGGAAAATTGAAATTGTGGAAGAGATCGCCTCTACTGCTGTGTTTTGCGGCAATTGCGCCATCGAATTTTCCAGGATTCGTCGTGAACGGGAAAGGGCGATCGCCGGTTGAGAGGGATATTGGGATTTAAGGGGAATGTTCTCCTTCTTGATGCTGATGTTGGTGCGCCTCGGATTCAGTTGAGGTGCCGTTCTGATGGCCTTGACTTTCTGCTTCAGTGGAGGTATTATCTTGTGGGCGTTCGCTTTCTGCTTCACTGGAAGTATCGCGATCGCGATGTTCCGCTTCAGTGGAGGTGCCATCATGATGTCCTCCTTCTACGGATAAAGCAGTACCGACACCATACTCGTAAACTAATTGCCCGCCTAAGTGAGAGCCATATAACATCAGTCCTACGGCAGTCGCAGCGATCACAAAATAAATCGGGGTTCGCCGGGGAAGAATATATTTGCTAAAACTTCGCCAAATCAGCAATCCGGTAAACAGAAGACCGACCACGAGTTGAACGTTGCGATGGGTTTTCATAATCTGATGTGCGGCTTCTGTGGAATGTCCAACAGTGAAGTATGCTTCAAAGCCGGTGACGATCGTCGCGATCGCTGCGATTACTCCAAAAACGCTACACCACCACCCGGCAGCAGATAAGGAGTGTTTTTTCCAGATAAAACCGAGAAAATCAAATAACACTCCCACTGCCAATAATGCAATGGGAAAGTGAACGAACCAGGGATGGATATTTTGCACAGATATTCCTCACTTCTAGATAAAATCTGGGTTCAAGAAAGCGATTAGGGCGATACGAAGAGGGAGACAACTAAACCCCCCGCCAACCAGACATAAGAGGCGATCGCCAACCAAAAAAGGAGACGCTCGATAATTCCTTTGTCTCCACCGCCGTGATGCATTCCTCCTTCCTTTTTTTCGCCGCCGAACCGCAACCAAGCCAGAATCCCGGTGACGATCAGAAACGCCATATTGAGAAAGAAGGTGTAGTCGATCGCGAAACGTTCGGTCTCGGAGGGACTCGTTCCAGTGGCTTGTTGTGGCAACAGTCCTAACAGGGAAAAACCGTAGTGCAAGGCGATCGCTGTAGAAACCAACGCCGCTAGGAAGACAGCCAAGATATAAAATGCCATTTTCCATCCGTAATATTTGGCATTAATGCGGATGACGGGAAACACAACCAAATCGCTAAAAATAAACGCCATAACTCCGGCAAAACTGACCCCGTTGCTATAAAGAACGGCGGCTAAAGGAATATTCCCCATCGAACCGATAAAGGTAAAAAAGGCAGCGACTGGGCCAACAATAGTATTTTCTAGAATCGCCAAAAAGCTGGGATTGCCACCCGAACCCGCCCCCATAAAGAGGGTCTGGAAAAACGATCGCGGCACGAAAGCAGCGATGATGCCCGCAACGGTAAAACCGAAGGTGACATCTTTCCACACCATCTTCCATTCCATGAAATATTTGCGAGAGACTTGCCGCCATCCATCAATGGTTTTAATTTTTTCTTTCCAGTCGGGGACTTCTTCCTCGTCCTCCCCCTCATGTTCGCCTTCTCGGTTTCGCAGTCGTCGGCGTGCTTTTTCGATCAGGGCGTTGGGACGAGTGAAGCGAACGAACAGCCACGTAAACAGGATGAGAAGAATGCCGCCGATATACTCACCGACGACAAACTGCCAACCTAGAAAAATTGCAATAATAAAACCCAGTTCGATCACCAGGTTGGTTGAGGCGAGAAGGAATGCCAGGGAGGGGATAAACCCAGCACCTTTTTTAAACAGTGCCTTAGTGGTTGCTAAAGCAGCAAAGCTACATGAACTGGAGATAAACCCGAAAAATGTCCCAAGTGCAACGCTTCCTTTTCCGGCTTCACCCATACTTTGCTGCATCCGTTCTCGGGTGACAAAAACTTGGATGGCGCTACTGATAACATAACCGAGAATAAATGCCCATAGTGCTTTCCAAAAAAAACTCAGGGATGTGAGTACCGCCTCGCTATAAAGTTGTAAAAAATTAGCGTCGTTCATTGCTTTTTATTCCTGACAAAGGTGCAATTTTTTTAAGAAAAAAGGTAAAAACATGGCAAAGCGAGGCAGAGAAAACTCGCCTTGCCTAAGTGTTGAGGTGAATTATCGACCAGCGGCAACGCTGACAACCTTGTTTAATTCTTCAATGACACGCCGACAAGCCTTCGCACAGCTTTGGCAGTGGTCATCGTCATGCTTCTCACATTCTGCGGCACAAGCTTCGCAGATGTCGATGCAGGCGCGACTCACTTGGGGAATAAATTGCGATCCTCGGCTCATAAAACCGGCGATCGTCCAGCACATTTGAGCGCAATCTCGGCACAGGCGAAGGCATTCCGCCATCTCCATCTCGGCGATACACACGTCCGCACAATGTTCGCACTCGTAGGCGCAATGAATTACGGCATCAATGCTGGTTTGATTTTGTTGATGAGGCATGAAAATTCTCCCGAGCGATAGATTTCTGTCTCGATGTTAAAGCTTTGCCGGTTTGAAAGAGTCTACCTAAAGATAGAATGCCAAGGTCTTCCTAAAGGTTTATAAAGATTTCATGCTCATTTCATTTTTTAGATGATATTGTTAAGAGTTATCGCTTTTTACATCGGGACAAAAGTCAATCTGCAAGGGAAATTCGGGGGCGATCGCGGCATGGTTCTGTGTTTATCGCTACCATCTGGGAATTGGCTTCAGGGGATGAATGAATCGCGCCACCGGGAGGGAACAATTGCGCTAGAACTGTGAAAATGCGATCGCTTTATGCAGGGGATTTCCATTATCATAGACGAGAGATGAATAATTGTAGATATCTATGAAGTTGCTGTTGGTAGAAGATGAGCCGGATTTAGGCGCGGCGATTAAACGGACCCTAGAGCGGGAAGCCTACGTGGTAGACTGGGCTAAGGATGGATCAGAGGGGTATGAGTATATTGAGAGTTATAGCTTGCAAACCGTAGAAACGCCCTATACCCTGGCGATATTTGATTGGTTATTACCCGCTATATCAGGGATAGAATTGTGTAAGCGTTTGCGGGCTTCGGGCAGTGCTTTACCTGTGCTGATGCTGACGGCAAAAGATAGCATGGAAGATAAAGTGGCGGGGTTGGATGCCGGGGCGGATGATTATTTAGTGAAACCGTTTGGGATGGCGGAATTGTTGGCAAGGTTGAGGGCATTACAGCGGCGATCGCCTCAATTGCAACCCCAGCAGATTCAGGTGGGAAATCTGACTCTGGATTATGGAACTCGCACCCTCTATTGCCATCAGGAAAACGGGGAATTGGTAGCCATATCTATGACCAATAAAGAGTTTCAGTTATTAGAATATTTTATGCGGCATCCCAAGCAAATTATTACCCGCGATCGCATTTTGGATCGGCTGTGGGAATTGGGGTCAGAACCCGGAAGCAATGTAGTCGCTGCCCAAATGCGTCTGTTGCGTCGCAAACTCGCCGAACAGGGTTACGATCGCCTGATAGAAACGGTGTATGGATTGGGATATCGCTTCAAATCTGAAGAATAAACCAAAGGGGACTAAAACAGCGTGAATCACAATCAACTTTTTCGACAAACTCGCTTACAACTGACTTGTTGGTATGCGGGAGTCATGGGGGTAATTTTGGGATTATGTGGGTGGGGAATGTATGAGGCAATATCCCACGCCCATTGGATGACCCTGGATCGCGAATTAGAATCCGTTGCGGGCACCCTCCATGATAGTTTAGAACCCGTCTTGCAAGAACCGGGACAATTAGAACCGGAAGTGGGCCGATTATTGCCAGATTTATGTACTCAAAATGAGCAGTGTTGGAACCGAAATTTTAATCGGAAACGACACGCGATCGGGGCGCTTCATCAAGGATATTATTACGTCCGATTACTGGATTTAAACGGCAATTTAATCGCCGTAGCGGGAGTCAGTGCCGATGGATTACCAGGGATAGAAAGTGCAGAAATATGGCAAACTTTAACCGATAACCAAGGGAATCGATTTCATCAAATTTCTGTCGTATTGCATACAGAAGATGGCCGAGATTGGGGCAGTTTGCAAGTAGGGAGAAGTTTGCAAGAATTCGATGACTATTTAAGGGCCGTTAAAGTAATTATGTTAATCGGATTCCCCATTGCTTTGTTAGGGGTGGGGACTGCCAGTTGGGGATTGGCGGGAGTTGCCATGCAGCCGATTTATCAGTCCTATCGTCAAATTCAACAATTTACCGCCGATGCTGCCCATGAATTACGAACGCCGTTAGCTGCAATTCGAGCGACAGTGGAATCAAATTTAAGAGTTGAAAGCCATAACTTTGAAGAGATTGTGGACAGTTTGAAAACCGTTGATCGCCAAAATTTACGCCTCTCTCAACTCGTGAATGATTTGTTATTATTATCACGAATGGACCAACAAGAACTACCCGTTAAACCCTCGCATTGTTGTCTGAATGATGTAATTAGCGATGTGGAAGAAGAAATCGCAGCCTTGGCGATCGCCTCCGAAGTCAAGCTCAGAAAAGAGATTCGAGTCCAGCAAGCAGTCCGGGTGAAAGGGAATGAAGAAGAACTCTATCGCCTCCTGTTTAATTTAGTTAGTAACGGCATTCAATATACTCCGGCAGGAGGTGAGGTCACTCTGATTTTAGACACCAGCGATCGCCATGCCATTATTCAAGTCAAAGATACGGGTATTGGCATAAATTCTCAAGATTTAAGCCGGATTTTTGACCGTTTTTATCGGGTGAATAGTGACCGCGCCCGCCATACTGGAGGTTCCGGTTTGGGACTGGCAATTGCTCAGGCGATCGCCAAAACCCATCACGGCAGCATCCAAGTCCACAGCGAATTTAATAAAGGCAGTTTGTTTACGGTGAGATTGCCAATTTTAGAGTAACTAATGATGAGACTCCTCATCCTCTCTCATGTGGCATTCTTCATTTTCATATTCGATTTCTACCGTTATATGTTCTAAAGCGATTCGAGTAGCAATATCTTTTACCCGCCTTTTTACCTCCAAAATTTCTGCTTTTGTCGCATTTTCATCTACCACCACATGAGTCGTCATCACGTTATTTTCCCCTTCTTGCGACCAAACATGAGTGTGATGAGTGGATTTGACCCGATATATTTCGCGAATTTGCGCTTCTATTTCACTAACGTTAACATTAGACGGGGTAGCTTGGAGAAAAATTTCTACGGTTGATTTTAAATTTCGCAGAGCATTGTAGAGGATGTACAAGGTAATCCCAATAGACAACAGCGGATCGAGAATGTACAGGTTTGAAAACAACAGCACGATACTGACAATTAAAACAGCAACCCAACCGAGGACATCTTCGAGTAAATGCCAGGAAACCACCCGCGCACTCATGCCTTGACTGCCTCGCAACCGCAAAACCGCTATTCCATTAACGATGACGCCGACAATGGCAAACAAAATCATGCCTTGAGCGTGGGTAGGTTCGGGATTAATCAATCTGGGAATCGCTTCAGACAACACAATCAGCGACCCCATGCTTAATATGATCGCATTTATGGCGGCACCCAGTAACGAAAAACGACGATATCCATAAGAATATTTATTGGTTCTGCCTCGCTGAGAATATTTTTCCAGATACCAGGATAAACCCAAGGAAAAGCTATCGCCTAAATCGTGGAGGGCGTCTGACATAATCGCAAGGCTATTTGTCCAGAAACCGCCAATCAGTTCAAAAATGGTAAAGCCTAAATTCAGGAAAAAGGCAAATTTTATGTTACGGGTTGTATTGTTCGCTTGGGTATGGTTATGATGGTGATGGCTCATTTTGCCTCCTTTTAAAGGTTAAATGGTCGGGTTTCTAGTTGCGCTTTAGCGCAATCTTCCTCTAATGCACATGAGCTGGCATAAGGCGATCGCCTGAAATTTCATCCTTATTTCATTTTCCTCTGTCAGACTCAGGGGTGAGGTTTGATTCACCCTTATGAGATCCGGACTAATCATGCGATCGCCTAATTACTCTACCCTAACCCCGACCTTGCTGGCCACTCTCCTCCTGGTGATGACGCCTGCGGCAGTTTTAGCTCATCCTGGACATGGAAATGAGTTTGAAGGCGGTGGCGATGTCAGCGCACCGACGGGGGGAATTGAAGTCGATTCTCAAACCCTGGAACGCATGGGAATTTTAGTGGAACCCGTGCAACAATCGGTGATGGATGTCGGAATCAAAGTCACGGGACAAATTGAAACGTTACCCAATGAAACCGTAGAGGTAACTGCACCCATTGCCGGTAAAATTATTGAATTATTAGTGCAACCGGGAGATGCGGTTCAAGCCGGAGATGCCGTGGCAATTTTGTCCAGTCCAGAATTAGCAGCTTTGCGAGTCGATGCACTTCAAAAACAGGCCGAAGCTGAATCTAATCTCAAGCAAGCTGAGGCAAATTGGCAATTAGCCCAACAAAATTATCAACGGCAAGTGACCATTGCTGATGCAGAAATTGCCCAAGCGGAACAGCAAGTGGCAACGGCTCAATCTCGTTATGAACGGGACCGGAATTTGGTAGAGGAACGCGGGGTTTTAACCGCCGCAGAAGAAGGGTATCGCCGCCAAGTGGAATTAGCAGAATCGGAAATTGCGGCAGCGCAGAAACAAGTAGAAATTGCTCAATCTCGCTATGAAGGCGATCGGCAGTTAGTTGAGGAAGGCGGAGTGCTATCCGTTGCCCGAGAAAACTATCAGCGCCAAATGGAACTGGCAGAAGCCGAAATTGCCCAAGCGGAAACTGAATTAGGGGTTGCCCAGGAACGATTTGAACGGGATCAGGAATTAGTCGAACAAGGGGCAATTCCGCGCCGTCAAATGCTGGATTCTGAAGCCCAGTTTGCGGCGGCAAAATCCGCATTAAAACGCGCTGAAAGTCGATTAGGACAACTGGAAGCTGAATCGGAAGTGAAACGGGCGGAAATCGATTTGCCGTTACGAGACTTGCGGGAATCGGAAGAATTATTAGCGCGATCGCAAACCGAATTAGCCCGCGCTCAAAGCCGCTTAGGACAACTGGAAGCTCAAGCCGAGGTGAAACGGGCTGAAGCGGATTTACCCTTACGAGATTTGCGAGAATCGGAAGATTTATTAGCCCAAGCGCGAGGGCAACTGACTCGGGCAAGAAGTCGCCAAGGGGTGATTGCAGCAGAAGCCGAATTAAAACGGGCTGATGCAGAATTAAAAGCAGCAAAATCTCAGGTTAACTTGAGCGATCGCACCTATCAAACTCGCCTGAATCAGTTAAATATTACGCCCGACGAACAGGGAACCGTTACCGTGAAATCTCCGATTAGCGGCATAGTTTCTCAGCGAGAGATTACCCCGGGTCAATCGGTGGAGGCAGCCGGAACCACTTTAATGAAAATCCAAAATCAGGCGCGGGTGGGGGCAACCGCTAATCTCTATGAAAAAGATTTACAACAAGTTAAAATCGGACAAAAAGTCAATATCAGAGTCGCGAGTTTTCCCAATCGCATTTTTACCGGAATAATTGATTATATCGCCTCCGATGTCCAAGGGGAAACCCGAGTCATTCCCGTGAGGGCGGAAGTAGATAATGTCGGGGGAGAATTAAAACCGGGAATGTTTGCTGAGTTAGAAATTGCTACGGATAGAACCAGCGAAGGGGTGACCAGTATTCCCTCAAGTGCCATTGTGGAGGTTAATAATTTGCCGGTGGTGTATGTCCAAAATGGACAGCAATTTCAGCCGGTTGAGGTGAAACTCGGACCTCAATTTGGAGAGCAAATTGAGGTCAAGGGGGGATTATTTGCAGGCGATCGCATTGTCACAGAAGGGGCGATGCAACTCTACGCCCAATCCCTCCGAGGTGGCAGTAATAGCAGCCATGATCACCCGGAAGAATCCGAGACAAACCAGATCAATGCAACCGGGTTAATGCAGTGGGGATGGCTACCTCTAGTAGGGGCGATCGCAGGCGTTGCCTTTTGGTTAGGACGGCGCAGTAAACCGCTAAATAAATCAACCGCGCCTGACTCGACTTTTCCCTCAGAAAAAGGTGAATTTTCTGAAACAGCTAGAGGTGAGTTTTGTGAATTGCCAGTTTTAGTCAACAATCATCATCAGGAGTAAATTCCCGGGCGATCGTCATGCTAACTAACGCCCATCTTGACCTCCAGATACCCGATTAAGAAAGGTTTCAGTGAGGTCTAGTTTATTCAACTCTCTCTACATCGAACCAAAGCGAATTTTCCCCTCAGCGAAAGAAATGACCCCATGACATTGTTCTAGAAAGTCCATTCCCAGAACACCCCGCCACGGACTACGCTTCGGTAGGTCTAAAGCAAGGACGGGGAAATTTGGTTTTGTATGGTTTTCATATCCCAACCAGGGAACTTGAAACACCGGAATTCTATTTTCGATTCCACTACCCGTAAGGATGGGAACATACTTGAGAGGATTAGAGAGATCGCACCCGACCGTTTCAAGTATCTTTGGAGATAATGAGGTAAAAGTTGCTCCACAATCTACCAATAAAGGTGCTGTGACAGACGTTCCTCCTCTCTGGTTAACACTTACTTTGACTCTAATCAAGAGGTAATTAACTTTCCAGTCCGGGTTGATTAAGCCTGGATAGGCTATGCGCTCTAACTGATAAACTAGATCAGTGCTCACATCAGCACCCCTGCATGATCGGGAACAAATGGTCCTGTATATTCGATCGCCAGAGGTTTGCCTCGGAATTCAAGGAGGCGATTCTCAATCTCATCGCAATCCGGGGAATGCGCTAACAGTTCCCCGATTTTTACCGATTGATCGGGATTGAGTTCCTTGTAGGCAATCAATACCCACTCTTGGGGGTAGCGGCGTTTAATCTCTTCCATGCTTAACAGTTCCCCAATCCCCTCGGTTTTGGCATTCGTCGGGGACGAGGTATCCTGATCACTGGCGTTGATTGCTGCTTTTATGGGGTTTTCCATTGTCGTTACTTATCCCGGTTGAGTTCTAATTTCCCTAGTTTAGCAAAATTTCATCGTGATTTCATCTTTTCATGCCACCCTGAAATTACAGCCAAACCCTTAACTATCACCCCTCCTAATCCATGCTTAATGGTATTCTGAAATGGTCGATCGCCCAGCGGTGGTTAGTCGTGATTGGAGCGGTAATTGTCACAATTTTGGGCATTCATACGATTTCCCAAATGCCCTTAGATGTGTTTCCCAACTTTGCTCCTCCCCAAGTGGAAATTCAAACCGAAGCCCCCGGATTGGCCCCGGAAGAGGTGGAATCTTTGGTCACCTATCCCATTGAAAGTGCCATTAATGGAACTCCGGGATTAGAAACCGTGCGATCGGCTTCTGGAGTCGGACTATCGGTGGTGAAAGTAATTTTTAAATGGGGGACTGATGAGTATCAAGCGCGGCAATTGGTTACCGAACGATTGCAGCAAGCAGCCAGTCAATTACCTCAAGGGGTGGAAACGCCACAAATTTCTCCCATGTCTTCTCCAATTGGCACAATTATTCAATATGCCTTTACGGTGACGGGAGAGGGAGAAACCACCTTGATGGAGTTAAGACAATGGGTCGATCGCGATATTATTAATCGGTTGCTGGCCGTCCGAGGGGTGACTCAAGCCATTGCCTATGGCGGGGATGTTCGTCAATATCAGGTTTTAGCCGACCCCCTACAATTGCAGGCTTATAATGTGTCTCTAACTCAAGTTAGAGAGGCAGCAGAAGCAGCGAATACCAATGCGGCTGGAGGTTTTTTACAAAGTCCGGACCGGGAATTAATTATCCGAGGAATTGGCCGGATTGAATCCATAGAAGATTTACAAAAATCCGTGGTCACCTCCCGCAATGGGACGCCAATTCTGTTAGAAGATGTGGCAGAGGTAAAAATTGGGGCGGCTTTAAAGCGCGGCGATGGGAGTGTGAATGGACAAGCTGCGGTGGTGGTGGTGGTGAATAAGCAACCCCTGGCAGATACTCCCACGGTAACGAAAGCAGTGGAGGAGGCGATCTCAGAACTACAGACGAGTTTACCCCCCGATGTCAATGTGATGGTCACCTTTCGCCAATCCGATTTTATTGATGCTTCTATTGAAAATGTTCGCGATTCCCTGCGAGATGGAATTATCATCGTTTCGATTATTCTGTTTCTGTTCTTGATGAATTGGCGCACTGCCGTGATTACCTTGAGTGCCATTCCCTTATCTCTAATTATTGGATTAATGGTGATGAATCTCTTCGGTCAAGCTATTAATACCATGACCTTGGGGGGATTAGCTGTAGCTATTGGGTCCGTGGTAGATGACTCTATTGTAGATATGGAAAACTGCTACCGAGGGTTACGAAAAAACCAAGCAGCAGGCAATCCAATTTCTCCGCTTCAAGTGGTTTATGATACTTCGGTAGAAGTGCGGGTCAGTGTGCTATTTTCCACGGTAATTATTGCCGTTGTGTTTGCGCCTATTTTCACCTTAACTGGCGTAGAAGGGCGAATTTTTGCTCCGATGGGAGTGGCCTATTTAGTGTCAATTTTCGCATCTACTTTTGTGGCATTGACTCTATCTCCGGCTTTATGTGCGTTTTTATTAGCCTCTCAACCCTTACCAGAAGAAGAAACCTGGGTTTCACGAGTGGCGGAACGACTGTATCGGCCTTTATTGCGGGTTTCGATTCAATTGCCCAGTCTGGTTTTAATGATAGCAACGGCGGCTTTTATTGCTTCTTTGGTTGTCTTGCCCTCCCTGGGACGGGTGTTTTTACCGGAGTTTCAGGAACGGTCTTTAGTGAATGCAATGGTGCTCTATCCGGGAGTGTCTTTAGAAATGACAAATCGAGCGGGATTAGCGATGCAAGATGCTTTGAAAGATGACCCTCGTTTTAGTTGGGTGCAGTTGAGATCGGGACGAGCACCGGGAGATGCCGATGCTGGAGGGGTAACTTTGGGACATTTGGATGTGGAGTTGAGTGATGAGGGGATAGAAGACCGGGAAGGGGCGATCGCCAAGTTACGGGAAGAATTCAACAAATTACCGGGAGTTGCCCCCAGTATTGGCGGATTTATCTCTCACAGAATGGATGAAGTGCTCTCTGGGGTGAGAAGTGCGATCGCCGTCAAAGTCTTCGGTCCCGAACTCCCGGAACTCCGCATTCTGGGGGCGCAAGTCCGGGATTTGATGCGGGATATTCCCGGCATAGTAGACTTGCAACTCGAACCCCAAGTCCCCATCCGTCAGGTGCAAATTCACTTCGATCGCCCTGCTGCTGCCCGCTATGGACTAACCGTGGGTGACTTGTCAGACACCCTGGAAACTGCCCTGAATGGACGGGTGGTTTCCCAAGTTTTAGAACAACAACAATTGTTTGATTTAGTCGTCTGGTTAAAAGAAGACTTTCGCAACAATTTAGATACCATTCGCAATTTATTAGTGGATACCCCTAACGGTACAAAAATTCCCCTCGCCCAAGTTGCCCGGATTGATTACGGTACCGGCCCTAATACCATTAACCGGGAAAATGTCTCCCGTTTAATTGTGGTTTCGGCCAATGTTTCCGGGCGGGATTTAGGCAGTATCGTGGATGAAATTCGGGACAAGGTTCGCGAATCGGTGCAACTTCCTGCGGGATATTTTATCCAATATGGGGGGCAATTTGAATCGGAACAACGGGCGAGTCAAAATTTACTGATTTTTGGGTCATTAGCCCTGATTGTGATTGGGATTTTAATGTATTTTGCCGTTAAATCTCTGGCGAGTACGGTGATGATTATGCTCAATCTGCCCTTAGCGATTACTGGCGGAATTTTTTCTGTTGCCTTGGGGGGTGGCGTTCTCTCTGTCGCTTCGATGGTGGGATTTATTACCTTGTTTGGGGTTGCTACCCGCAATGGGCTGTTATTGGTGGATAATTATAATTCTAAACTGGCTGACGGAATACCGCTCAAATCGGTGATTTTTCAGGGGTCAATGGAACGGTTGACGGCGATTTTAATGACGGCTTTAACTTCAGCTTTAGGGATGTTGCCCTTGGCGATCGGAACCGGGGCGGGGAAGGAGATTTTGCAACCGTTGGCGGTGGTTGTGTTGGGGGGATTATTTAGTTCGACGGCGTTAACGTTGTTAGTAATTCCGGCACTTTATTCCCAATTTGGCCGGAGGTTAAAGCCGAAACAAGTTTCTGATGCAAATAGGGAGGAACGGTTTGATGATGGAGTGAGACCCCTTACAGATGCTTAAAATGTTGTCAAGAATAGAATGTCATACCCAAGGAGAAATCAAAATGTGGCGATCGCTCAAATTAGGCTCTATTGCTGTTAGTCTGGGATTAATCGGGTTAACCGCCTGTGGAACTGGAGAACCGGACTCAACTGTGCTAGAAAGTGCGACGGAAACCCCCACGCCCACGGCAGCAACGCCCACGGCAACAACTCCCGACGGACAGCCGACTACAGGGGGACAGGTGATTGAAGTGGGTCCGTATCATTTAGAGTTAGTGGCGTTACCGGAACCCGGAGGAGTGCATTTAGATTTTTATCTGCAAACGGGAGATACTCACGAAGCGATTCCTGGTGCAACGGTTACCGCACAAGTGGAAACGCCGACTGGGGAACAACGCACCCTAGAGCTACCGTATGACGAACCGGGAGAACATTATGCCGCTTTCCTACCTGCGGAAGTATCCGGGGAGTATAAGGTGGCAATTCTTACGGATATTCAGGGGGAAAAAGTTAATGGGCGGTTTACGTTCAATCGGGAATAGGCAGGACTTACGCATACGTTGAGAATCCACCCTAAATGTAGAGGCGATTCGCGAATCGCCTCTACATTTAGTTAGGAAACTCCAAAAAATAAAATTTTCTAGGAGAGATCCCCCCAACCCCCCTTAAGAAGGGGGGCTTTTCCAATTCTGCAAAACTTCTAATGCAGAAGTTTTTTTATGGAAATCCCTTAGGAGTATCTTTTATTTGAGAAATTATTTTTGAAGTCACAGTATTTATTTTATATAAACCACCATTACGACATTGAACAATTAAAATATTCGGCTGGGTTTTTAAAACATAAACCCATCTACATTTGAAAGGGGCTTTCCATATTATCCGTTTTGATTCACAGCTAATAGGATCGATTGCATAAATATTACGATCAAAACTAGAAGCAATAGCTTCACATTTATCGGAATCATACACAATATGTTCAACGTCATCCTTGGCAAATTGTGAACCAATTAATGGAGGGTTTTGTCCAGAAATATCCAGCCTAATTATTTGTCTTGAATCACTGGCAACAACATAAATATTATTTTCTATGTGTTCAAACCAATGAATATCTTCATTACAGATATGCCAAACTTTTATGACGTTACCATTTTCTATTAAAAAGATTTTTCCTAGTTCTGTACCCACCAAAATCTTATTAGAATTTTTCACATATTTAACAGCAACAATAGGATGATTTTTGTCAATATCAGTACAACTAATAATTTTATATTTTGAATCATCAAATTCAAGCTCCACGACTTGATTATGATGATTCTTTACTGCTAATTTACAACAGATTGAATGGAAGGCAATTGCCTGGTCGATAGGTTCAACATTTTGATATAAACAATCATTGCAATTATTGGAAAAATCACCAATTTTTCGTAAATCAATATCAACTATTGATTTAACTGTTCCTTGAATATCTTGCTTGCAAATATTTGCTTTCCACCCTCCTAATCTTGTGGCTAAATAAGGAAGTTTAAGGTGAATGTCTACTGCTGATATTCTACCAACATGAAATTGGGCGCTACTGATTATATCAAAATTTGGCAAATTTATTGTTAATATTTGTCCTGAGATATTGCCTACATATATATACCTTTCATCATTGCTAACAGCAAAAGATTCAATTTTATTCCATGACATAGTTTCAAACCTCAATTTTCAATTCAGTTGAAATTTTAAACATTATTTAAGAATAAAGTTGTTCGTATTAATCATGGTATCTTGCTTGGGGTAGTTAAACATTTTTATAGAGCTATTCTAAATGATTTTTAATGAAGCCCGCGCTCAAAATGCCATTATTTTTTTATAAAACGGCTACACCTCTTGTTGTGGGTTGAGATTGTTGGAGGACAGTCTTTAAATTATATTAGTCATAAATTAGGTGGCTTAGGTCTCCACCCTGTCCACTATTGTATTGCCTAAAGCCTGGGGCATAGGTCCCCTGTGCGAGGAAGCGTGCCATCCCGCTTCATATCTTGCTCACTGCCACAGGCTCCAAATCATTTAGGTCTCCTCTAGACATCCCTTAAACTGATTTAGGTTGCTATATTACAAGCATAAACTAGATTTGATAAACTAATCAAGCCATTAATAGTAGTGTTCAGTACAAAATATTCTGAACTATCTTGAACTGGTATAGTGGGATATAGTCGAGTATGGTTCACAGTTCCAGATTTGGTAAGATATGGTACAAGGGAGGTTTATGTGGATCCATCTATGACGAATCTTGAAGAAATGTTAAATTGGGCTGATAATTGGATGGTTGCTCAAACTGGAGAGCCTCTCACCCCTATCCAAGAAGCCATTCTCAAGGGTGTTTGGCAGCGACAAAAATATCCACAAATCGCTAAAGATTATAATTGTAGTGAATCTTATGTAAAAAAAGAAGCTGCTGATTTATGGGAAAAATTGCGGGAGGAATTAGGGCCAGACCTGAAAAAATACAACTTTCGTTCCAAAGTAGAGAAAAAAAACCGAGTTTTTCCCTGTTCACAATCCGGTCACTGTTTAGTACAGGTTGATAATGTTAACATTGGCGGTGAATTCATACAAACTATTAAAGAAACTCAACACCGATCGCCCTCTAACTCCAACTCTCCTTCCAGCAAAAATCAACCCACCATCATCGATTTAACCGAGGCCCCTGAGTTAACCGACTATTACCCTCGCCCGACTGAAGAATCCACCCTCAAACAATGGATTTTAGAAGACGGTATGCGCTTGGTTACCCTTTACGGTTTAAGTGGAATTGGCAAAAGCGCCCTGACTGTTAAACTAATTCAAGACATTCAAACCGAATTTGATTACATTATTTGGCGAAGTCTGGGGAATCCTCCTCCCTTCTCTACCTTACAAACGGATCTCTACCAATTCTTTTCCCAGTCACAACCCAACCCTTGCGCTACACTTATCGCGTATTTGCGTTCATTTCGTTGTTTAATCATCCTGGATGATGTCCAGAATCTATTTAAAAGCGGTGAAATAGCCGGTCAATATCTAGCCGAATATGAAGAGTATGGGAAATTTTTTAAACAACTTGCCACCTCCTCTCAGCGTAGTTGTGTTATTCTCCTGAGTTGGGAGAATTCCAGAGAACTTGCTACCTTAGAAGCGGAAAAAAGACCCCTGCGGAGCTTACATCTCCCTGGATTAGAACCCATCGCAGCCGAACAAATCCTAAAAGATAAAGGCTTAAACGATGAGACTCAATGGGCGGAATTAATTCGCCTCTATCAAGGTCATCCTTGCTGGTTAAATATCATTGCTGCAACGATTCAGGAACTCTTTAACGGAAACCTTTCCTTATTTTTATCCAACCCAAATGAACTATTTTTAGGTGATTTAGAACCATTATTATTGGCTCATTTAGAACGATTATCCGATGCCGAAAAAACGGTAAGTGGCTGGTTAGCGCTTCAAGGGGAAGCGGTTGAGATTTCTCCGCACCCCGTCGAGAGTGGATTATCTAAATCTGAATTTTGGCAAGGGATTCAATCTTTATCCCGACGCGGTTTAGTGGAAAAACTGCCCGTTGAATCGGGATATCGGTTTCTCCTCAATCCGGTCTTTCAATATTATATTCAGTCTCAATTAACATAAATAATTTGGTTTTATTAAATCAGAAAACCCACACCCTAAAGGGTGGGGCTATACAGACGAAGCCCGCCTGCGCGGGCTATAAGGGATTTCCAGAAAATAAATTCTGCAACGCCGTGATAAAATAAGCATTAACCCGGTGACTGAGGAGAACGCAGATGGAATTAACGGATTCGGTGAAAAATTTATTAATTGAGACAGCAAAGCAATTGAAAGGAGCCGCGAGACGTCGTTTCATGGCTCTGACGGTTAAGGAC
>JAABSJ010000056.1 GCA_011390515.1 Oscillatoria sp. | reverse complement strand
AGGCTTCGGCCCTTCGACGTAGCTCAGGACATGCTTCGCTCAGGACAGGCTTAGCTCAGGGGGAGAGGGGACATCGGGTGAGGTACAAATCATTTAGGATTGCTATAGTTCACAGGAAGGAAGAGTAAAGTAAAAACTGGTACCGACACCCACCTCGGATTCTAACCAAATTTGCCCCCCATGACGCTCCACAATCTTTTTGCAAAGGGCCATGCCAATCCCATTTCCGGGATAACGGTGATTCGTGTTTAAGCGTTGAAACATTTGGAACAGGCGATGGAAATGTTCGGGAGCAATTCCAATGCCGTTATCCTGAACTCGAATCTCCCAATGGTTTTCTTGAAAGACTCTAGCAGAAATGTTAATAACCGGCAAAATTTCCGGTTGGCAAAATTTAATTCCATTGCTAATCAGGTTTTGGAAAAGGCAGATTAATTGGGGACTATCGGCCATAACAGTGGGGAGTTCTGAATGGTTAATCGTCGCGCCACTGATGGCAATTTGCTCCTGTAAATTTGCTAAAGCGGCTTTTAGGGTCGTTTCGCAGGGAGTTAGCTTAAAACTGGAGTTATTCATTCCCACCTTAGAATAATCTAGCAAACTATCCATCATTTGCTTCATCCGAAGTGCAGATTCAATGATATTCTCCATATATTTTTGACCCTTACTTTCCAAGCAGTGCTGATAGTGGTAGGCGGCCAAATCTGCTGTGGAAACAATGGTTTGTATGGGGGAAGTCAAATCATGAGCTGCTACATAAGCAAAAGATTCTAAATCCTCATTGGACCGCTTCAACTCAGAATTCAACTGTTGGAGTTGGGTATTTTGAGCCGCGAGTTGTTGCTGCTGTTGCTGGATCATGAGTTGATAGGCAATTCGGGCCATGACTTCTTCCGATTGAAACGGTTTGGTAATATAGTCTGCACCGCCTTCTTGAAATGCTTGGACTTTATCAAAGGTACTGTCGGAAACGCTTATAAAAATTATCGGAATTTCGGCAGTTTTGGGATTAGATTTCAAGCATCGACAGACTTCATAGCCATCCATGTCAGGCATTCTAATATCCAGCAAAATCAAATCGGGTAATTGTTTGTCACAGGATTTGAGGGCAACGATTCCGTTTAAAGCTTTGCGGACCGCCCCCCCTTTTTTTTCCAAAACCGCCGATAAAATTCGTAAGTTATCAGGGGTATCGTCAACAATTAAAATGTCAGTTTTAGACCAGTTAATTTCTGGCTTTGGCATAGTCAATAAGCTCCATAATTTGCGTAAACTGAAAATTATTCGCCCAGTCCGCAATCACTTGGGCCAGAGGCTGATGTTCCGGAGGAATCAACTTGAGTAATGCCAGAATTTTATCATCAATGCAGCAACCTGCAAAGTCATAGACTTGTTCGATCCAGTCTGGGGGCATTTGCCATAAATGTGCGCTCAAATCTTCGGGGGTCGATTGTTGGGCGGAGTCAGGGGTTTGAGGCCCGGTGGCATCGGTCATCGCCTCGGCATACTGATACTGAACCCCTAAATGCTGACCTATTTTGGTTAACAACTCTGGGGTGTAAAAGGGTTTGCGGATGAAATCATCACAGCCAATGGACAGCATCTGTGCGCGATCTTCTTCAAAGGCACTGGCAGTGAGGGCGATAATAATTGGGGATGGATGGGACAATTGGGATTTAATTTCTTGGGTCGCCTGAAATCCATCCATCACAGGCATCCGCATATCCATGAGAATTAAATCCGGTTGCCAACTGTGCCACAAGTCGATCGCCTCTCGACCATTTTCTGCTTCTTTAACTTCAAATCCCACACGGGTGAGAATTTGTTGTAACAGCAGGCGGCTTTCCAAAATATCATCCACGGCTAAAATCCGATATTGCCGTTGATTGGGGGCTAACCCGATGATGGGACTACACCGGACTGAGGCGGGAAGGCATTCAACCATCTCCCGGGTTTGAACCTGGATATAAAAGGCAAAAATGCTCCCCTGACCCAGCTTACTGCTGACGCGAATTTCTCCCCCCATCAACTGGGTAAATTTCTGACTCAGTGCCAGTCCCAATCCGGTCCCTTGATGAGATTTTCGGCCCGTTTCCGTTTGTCCAAAAGCGCGGAACAGTTGGCCGATTTCTTCCGGGGAAATCCCGGGTCCGGTGTCTTCAATTTCAAAGTCCAGACGAGTAAGGGGAGTTGTCGAGGGTTCCGGGGAGAGAACGAACCTGGAATCCCGAACCGATTCCTCATTTACGAGTCGGGAGGTAACTCGTAAAATCACTTGTCCTGTGGTCGTGAATTTGAGGGCATTTCCGAGTAGATTAATCAGGACTTGCCGCAATTTTCCTTCATCGGTGGTCACCCGTTGCGGCAAGTTGGGGGCGAGTTCAAAAATAAGCTGCAAGCCTTTTTCTCGGGCTTTGCCTTGCAGGATTTCCTCCAAAGTTTGTAACAGCAGATGGAGGTCAAAATCACCGGGGTTGAGAAGGGTTCTTCCGGCTTCAATTTTAGACATTTCTAAAATATCGTTAATCAGGTCGAGTAAGTGTGCCCCGGCGCGGTTGATAATTTGGAGTTGCCGATGCTGGGTGGGGGTGAGGGTTGTATCTGCACTGAGGAATTGAGCAAACCCCAGGATAGCATTCAGGGGAGTCCGCAATTCATGGCTCATATTGGCCAGAAATTCACTTTTAGCGCGGTTGGCAGCTTCGGCAGCGATCGCTGCTTGTTGTAGCGCCTGGGATTGCTGCTGCGTCTGTTTGAGCAATTCCGCTTGCTGCAAGGCAACTCCCAATTGTGTGCCGATTTGCATGACAATCTTGCGATCGCTCGCTTTCCATTTTCGAGGGCCTGAATGTTGATAGGCGGCTAACAACCCCCAGACTTTAGACCCACAGAAAATGCTAACAATCATGTAAGCGCGGATGCCAAATTGCTCTAAGCGCTCCTGATAACAAGCGCTAAAATTGGCTAAATTGACATCTTCTACCACTAAGCAAATTTTGTCCGGGTCTTCTAAAATAGCTGGATTTTCCATCAAGTAGGTATCCGGCCATAAATTGGGAGAGTTTAACAGCGCTTCGATTCGGCAATAGGACTCGCTTTCGGAATTGGATAGCAGTTGCGGGGGATTATTAGACGGTTGCAAGAAAGACAGCGAGTTTCCGCTAGTTGATTCCGCTACAAACTGACCCTGATAATTGGCATCGAATTGGTAGATTGCCACGCGATCGCAGTCAAGACAAGCTCTTAACTCTTGGGTGGTTTCCGCAAAAATGGTATCTAAATCCAGCGATCGGCGAATGGTTTGAATGGCTGAAGCCAGTGCCTTCTCCCGTTCCGCGCTTTCCCGCAACGCCGCCTCCGTTTCCTTGAGTTTCGTAATATCGGTTGCGGTCCCCAGCACTTGCGTCACTTCGCCTTCCGGGGTTCTAAAAAATTCGGTTTCCCGACTGAGAATGTGGCACCATTCTCCCTGAACGTTCTGCATTCGGTACTCCAATTCCACAACTTCTCCCGGTTCAAGGTGGAACAATTTGCTCAAATGTTTGTGGATATTACAACAGTCATCGGGATGAATAATCAAGGGCAGCAGATTATTTTTCATCTCGATAATTTGTTGAGGTGAATACCCCAGAACTTCAGCAATTTGCCGGTTCGAGTAAATGTTGCTATCTTCTTTAAGATCATAGATATAGAGAAGATCCGGTGAGGTATCAGCAATTTTCTGGATAAACTGCTGGCTTTCTAATAAAGAAGATTCGGCTTTTTTGCGCTCAGTAATTTCCGATTGCGCTTGCTCAAAGAGTTCTGATTGCTGGAGTGCGATCGCCAGTTGCAAAGCAATTTTCCCGATAGATTCGATTTCATAGAGAGGCCAGCTTTTCGGTCCTTGGCAGTGATGAGCCACCAACAATCCCCAGAGGGTTTCATCGGGTTTAAAAATCGGCACTACCAGTTTTGCTTTTACCCCTAACTCCTGCAAAAACTGCATCTGCAAAGGGGGGATTTCTGGAGAGTTTTCTACGGATTCAATGGCAACAACTGTCCCCGATTTGGAGGAGAGACATGATTCACAGGCCGACGGATCCCGGGGAAATTTTTCGACTAACAAGCTTTGCCATCCGCAAGCTACTGATTCGGTCACCACTTGTCGGGTTTCATCAGGCAAGATGCGGTAAATTACCACCCGGTCCGTAGCTAGAAATTGCCGGACTTCTTCCACGGCTGTCCCCAGAATGTCTTCTAGCTTCAAAGAGGACCGAATCCGCTCTTGAATAGCCGCTAGAAGCTGTTCCCGTTTGACTTGTTGCTCTAGGACAATTTCCACTTGCTTACGGGCGGTAATATCAAAGCAAGTTCCAATCAGCTGAATAATGCGACTGCTGCTATCAAAGAGTGGGGTCCAGTTAGAAAGATACCAGATTTCTTGACCGTTCAACTGGAGACAGTCTTCATAACTAATGGTCTCCCCCTTTTCCACACAAATGCGATAATGTTGCCGGACCTGCTGGGCTATTTCCGGGGGTAATACTTCCTCCGGTGTTTTACCCTGAACCTCTACCGATCGCAAGCCGGATAACCTTTCTTGATAGGGGTTAATTCCTACATAGCGAAACTCGCCATTTTCGGAGACCTCAACAATACATACTGCCGCCGCAATTCCCTCATAAATGCTGCGTAAAAACTGTTCGTGGACGCGGAGTTCATCTTGGGCATTAATGCTTTCAGTCACATCTTGAAAATATATCGACAGCCCTTCTTTACTGGGATATCCATGCACTTCAAACCAGGTGTTGAGTGGCGGATAAAACTCCACAAATTCAATGGGAACTTGTGTGGCAACCGCCCGATGATATTCCTGGTAAAATTCCGAAGCGATCTGTTCGGGAAACAGGTCCCATAAATTGTTTCCCAGCAGTTCACTGCGATTTTTCTGTAAAAGCACCTCCGCTTGTCCATTCATATAAATCACAGTCCAGTTGCGATCGACCGTAAAAAATCCATCGGTAATGCTTTCCAGAATGGTTTTGACGCGGTTGTGCTCCGCTTCCGCTTCCATCCGTGCTTGATGTTCTCGCTCTAGTAATTGCGATCGCTCCGCTTCCCCTTGCTGGAGTTCACTAATATCCTTGTGGGTTCCCGCCATCCGCTGGGGGTTACCTTCTGCATCGACTTCTACGACCTTTCCCTGGGCAAAAATCCACTTCCACTCTCCCGACTTGCTCCGCATCCGAAACTCAACTTTGTACCCCGAAACAGGGTTGAGTAAACACTGCTCTAATGCCGTATCTACCCCTTCCAAATCATCGGAATGTAACCGTCCTCGCCAAGATTCGTAGGTATTTTTTATTTCTTCATCCTCATAGCCAATTATCTGTTTCCACTGAGGTGAAAAATAGGTTTCTCCCGTAATAATATTCCAATCCCATAATCCTAATTCACTCCCTTCTAACGCCAGTTGTAGTCGCTTTTCCCTCGCTTTTAAAGCCGCTTGGGCTTGGGCGCGTTTTGTACAGTCTCGAACAATACAAATTCGCTCTCCACTCGGTAGCAGGGTGACAGAAGTCTCCTGAAGAAATTCTGTCCCATCGGCACGTAACCCGAGGCTTTCTATATGGAAAAACCCCTGTTCCAGCAATTGGGAAAACTCTTGAGCCATGACTCGTTCCGCTTCTTCTGGAGAATAGAGTCGGGTCCAATGTTGACCCCCTAATTCCGCCGGACTATTGTATCCAAAAATTTGGGCATAGGCTTGATTCAAATAAGTGTAATGTCCTAAAGCATCTAAAATGGCAATTCCATCGGTAGCAACCGCCATTGCTGCTGATTGCAGACGCAATTGGTTTTGAGCATCCTGGTAGGCTGTCCTCTCGATCGCCGTCCCCAGAATTGGTTTGTCCTCTCCTTCGGGGGTCCGTTCCAATAATTGCAGGCAGTTTTGGGCATGAATTGGTTGTTTTAGTGCCTCCTGCATTTGAGCATTCTGTTCTTTTACTTGGTCTTCCAGAACCAACCTCCGCTGCAATTCCTGTTCCCGCAGAGCGATTTCTTGCTGTAACCGCTGGTTGATTTGATTTAATTCCTCTGTACCTTGCTTGATTTGTTCTTGCAACACCTCTAAAGTCGAATACATTTCCAGAGAATCAAGGGCTTGTAACAAACTACTTTGGGTCAGAATTCCCGCCAAAATTCCCGCTTCATTAATCACTACTAAGTGCCGAATTCGATGGGCTTCCATCTGTTGATAAGCATTCCATAAGCTATCTTGGGATTGAATCGGCAACAATGGAAAACTCATCACCATTTGCGCTGCTGTGGAGCGCAACTCTAAATTTAAGGCTTTAAATTGCACAATATCCCGTTCAGTGAGAATACCAATCGGGATGAGACTACCATCCTCTCGAATTTCTGTAATGACAATATAGCTAATCCGATGGGAGGCCATCATTTGAGTGATTTCTAACAGGGAAGTGGTGGGAGGCGCATGAACCACCGTTGGACTCATCGCCTGATTCACGCTTTTAAATTTCAATAAATTGGTAGGTTTCATCGAGTTCATCTGAAATATGATTTGCTTATTTATCTTTTGGAACCTGAAGCTAACACAATCCTGGGTCAGCTTTGGGAATGATCAGCTCAATATATAGCCTTTCTCATGTCCATAAGGTACATCCCTCACCCCAAACCCCTCTCCCAGAACGGGAGAGGGGCTTTGAAAAGTACCTCATCAGTCCGGGAACCGCTATAGCAATCCTAAATGATTTATAACATCTGTCTTCTCCCCTCTCCCCCTGAGCTAAGTCGAAGGGCTGGGCCGCCGACGGTTGGGGGCCGCCATCGTCTTCCACAACTGATTTAGGAGTGCTATAAACCTCATCCAGATTCAACAAGGTATTCGGGAGCCCAAACCCAGTTCCCTCTCCAGTTGCAAGGGCCTGGATCAATGGGTTGGGTACAGAAACCCCGTTTTGGGGATTGCCGAAGCATTTGCCCTAGGACGCCGGTATAGTATGAGATAAGCTAGGACAAGAAACCAGGTTTCTTCACAAATTTGTTGCTAATCGCCAACATTTTTGTGAATAAACCTGGTTTGTCTTCCCTTTACTGTACCGACGTCCTAGGAACAAAAGACCGGGAATTTAGGTTTTGTGCCTGGGGAAACTTTCTTGAACCAATGTGCTAACTCGGCCTTGAGTTCAACACTTTTGTGAATCCCGGGAGACTTTACAGCATTAAGATTGTTTTACACCCTCTAGTTTTAACCGATCGCCGACTTTCTCCAGAAGCCGCTATTCCCTCTCGTAAATCGTAAAAGCAGATTTTTTACGCATCTTTAATTATAAAGGACAATCATGAGCTCCATCAGTGATCCACGATACCAACCCCTCGCCCAATGGACTGGACAATTAATCTTACCCTCCCTGGCACAACGTCATAGCGATGGAAGGGTTTATCTCACCCTAGAAAATACCCCCGAAACCTACCGCCATCTCAAAGGTCAAACAGTCTGGCTCAACTGGCATTCCAACTCCATTCATCAAACCTGGATTAATCGCGCCGTTACAGATATTCATTTTGATGAAATCACTCGTCAAAGTATGGAGAATTTCAGTATTCACCCCACCCGATTAGAGGGATGGTCCAATGTTAGCGCATTAGAGTCTTTGGCGGGTGCTAGACCCGAGGATGATATCCAGGTCGAACTAGACGTGCAGACGGTGGAACAAGTCGGAAATACCTGGATTGTGAGCATCGGGGATGAACCCCTCCAAATTGTTGGGGTTGAAAAAGCCTTGGTGCAGTTTGTGGCATCGGCAGGAGACAACCGCTACCGCGTCAGACACTATAACCCCCAAACTCGTAATTTTGACGGGTTAGAAGAAACGATCGCCCTGCCGGATGCGGGATTTATACCTCCGGGACATCAAGTGGAACAAAGTTCGATTATCGACATTGAGAGTTCTCCCCTGAATGCCGAGGGATGGTATATTTATGGCGCTCACAATTCCGAGGGATTGTTTATCGTCGGGGCGATCGAACCCTCAGCAGCCCTCTCCCTTGAACCCACGCGGATGTTAAGTGGACGAGAGGAAACTCGTCGGCACTTTGTAGAATCCAAGTGGGAAGAGATTCCCTTGCATCGCATGGAACGCACCCTGGTGGATAACAATGGGGGTATCCTCTATGGCAACCAGCGATCGCCGGATTTAATGCAAAAACGTCAGCGAGAATTGTGGTATAAAGGGGATATGGGCTTGGTGGTGCATACCTTTGGATGGCGCGGAGGAGAACGGGGCGATCGGGCTATCCTAGGGCTAGTTCCGGGACATTTTGCCTTTGGGTTTGCCCAAGTGATAGCCGATGAATTTACCGGAAATTTACGCTTTGATTTAGTATATCGCCAAGTATATGGACATAACCGGGAAGGGGTGGTCGCCGGTGCGCATCGTTGGCACTCCTATATGGGGAGTTTCAAGCGGGGGTGGATGTACACCTTGCCGGTGTCTGATGTAGTGATTCGCATTCCTGAACTGACGGTCCCCTACCAATTGGGCGATCGCCGGTTTGACCCCCTGCAAACCATCCTCCAAGAACTCGCCTTCATGGAAACCCGCTATCGCACCGGACCGGGAAATGGGGCCTCGGTGGTGACTCCCTCTACATCCTGTGTCAAAGATTCCAGTCAATCCCTGTTTGCCGCGATCCAACGCCTCAAAACCGAAGTCCTCAGCGATCGTACAGTCAAACAGTGGGTGGAAAATCACCCCACCCACTTCGAGGTTCAACGGTTTAAACGCCTAGAATTATTACTCGAACAAGTGGAAAAATCCATGTTAATTCCCCTGGGATATGTCCCTCAAAATTGGCGAGGAGAGAATCAGGAAGTTGCCGCCCATCGTCGGGGTGCGTCGTTTAATGCTTCTACAATTTTGGAAGGATTAAAAGCCTGGAAAACCATGTTACCCCGCCGTGCTGAAATGGAACTGATGCAGGTGTTAATGCAATATGGCGGGACGATGTTTGATTACCAATCCGCAATGATTGGCGGAAAAATTTCGGGATTAGTTCCAAATCCGCCTACGGTGATTTTGTAATTTATACTCATGAGGGTTTGGGCTTTGATCGGCGAATTGCTGCTATCTTGGTTCCCTACCCTCTCCCGTGAGACAGCCTATTTAAACTTAAGAATAGACGGTTCGGTATTTTAAGGTTTACCCATGTTAAAGCGTCGGGTCAGTAGTCAGATCCTCGAAGTAGAAAATCAGGGGATTGACTCTACTGTACCGGCGCTATTTATGATTCAAAGTCGGTTAGACTCGCCTCATTTCTGGCATTGAACGCTGAGGCCGAATCCTATTAACGACTTTAAAAGGGAGTATAGCTATTTTAGAAAACAGCCATTTACGGTGAAAATCCAACTCCGGCTTATTGCCAAATATTGGGTAACGCTTCAACCCAATATAATAGGCCAGGAAAAATTATCAGATTGAATCAGAGCAGAGGAGGCATGGAATCATTTAAAATGGATTTGGGCAATATCAGAGAAGTTGCATTTAGAGACGTCCTGGGTTAAAATTTTTCAGGGTTCAGGAGGCGATCGCGGATTGTTATGCTCTCAACTGCCTTCCTTTGAGGCAAGTTGCAACGAGAACATTCTAAAATGAAGGATGACCTGTAGCAAATACTTGATGACCCGAGTTATCGGTTCGAGGGTATCTCTAAATCACTATGGAAGGGAACTTAGTCACTCTTGAGTCCCCAGGCAAACGAGCAGGACTGTGGGGTTAAGCGCAATTACCGCTTGGTGCGGGGGTCCGGCTGTGGCCACTTCAGGACTGGGAAGAGGTACACACAGGAGTCCCTAAGATGAGTGCGATGAGAATGATGAGAGCAAAACCTGTCAACCGATCTGAGATCCCCAGCAGCAACTTAGGTGTAGCGGCTCACACAGATGAAACGAATTTTAGTGGTTGATGATGATAAAACCCTGCGACTGATGCTGAAACGTCACTTGGAAAAGCAGGGATTTGTAGTTGAGGAAGCAGATTCAGGAGTAGAAGCGTTAAACCTGTTCAAGCGGGATCCACCGGATTTGGTGGTATCAGACGTGATGATGCCTTTGATGGACGGATTTGAATTTTGTCGGCGTCTTCGCACGAATCCGGCTGGGAAGTTGGTGCCGTTTATCTTCCTATCGAGTAAGGGAGAACTGGACGATCGCATAGAAGGTCATGCGATCGGGGCGGATGATTACTTGATTAAACCCTTTGAACCGTTAGAGTTGGTGGCGAAAATCGAGGCGCAATTAGAGCGATCGCGACGGATTCACGCCGAGATGATCCGGTTGATGCAGCAGTTTACCCCGCAGACTGCGCCGCCTAGGACTGAGGAAGAGTCGGTGCAACCGATTCACGATCCGGCAGATGGGTGGCATCGCCATCGGGTAGAGTCCGAGGACCTGAACCCGATACAACCGGAACCACTTCCCCTGACCCCGGCAGAAGCGCGAGTCTTTTGGGAAGTGATTCAAGGTCATCCGAATAAACAAATTGCAGCGCGGTTGGTGATTAGTCCCCGGACTGTACAGACTCATTTGAGTCGAATTTTGAGTAAATTAGGGTTAGAAAATCGCTCCCAACTGGTGCGCTTTGCCTTTGAAAATGGATATCGACCGGGGAGTGAACATGAACCGAACTAGGTTTTATGGGAACCCGAGAGTATCAAATTTTTGCTGTTTGCTGTGTTAAAACAACCGATGATTTCTGGTCTTTACACGATTTCTACCCTGGTGGAGGCGATCGCCGCTCACCCCGAACAATGGCGGCCCTTGGTCTTTACCAATGGCTGTTTCGATCTGCTTCATGTGGGTCATGTTCGTTACCTCCAAACCGCCAAATCCTTGGGCCGGACTCTGGTGGTCGGTCTGAATAGCGATCGCTCGGTCCAAACCATCAAACCCGTCCAACCCGGTATGCCCCCCCGACCGATTATCCCGGAAATCCAACGGGCAGAAGTGCTTTGCGCCTTAAAACCCGTAGATGGGGTGATTATTTTTAACGAACCCACCGCCACCCCCCTCCTGGAGGCCCTCCAGCCTGATATTTACGTTAAAGGTGGAGACTGGACCGTAGAGAGTCTACCGGAAGCCCCAACGGTACAAGGCTATGGGGGCCGCATTGAACTTTGTAAAATTGAAGTTCCGACCTCCACTACTGGTATAATTCTTTCTATTCTCAAGCCCTAACCTGAACAGCACCCTAATGTTCAAGTCCATCACCCCGAGGGGAAATTGCTTGTCCTTAAAGGGGGCAGGAATATCCTGAAATGTTCGAGTTAACCGGAGCAGTTCCTCTTGATTTCTATGTTTTTTTATTCGGATTAAAGAATTAATGGCCCAGGAAGTTACTGGTTAAAACCATTAAAGCCTCCTACTTTTAGATCCAGTAAAATACCTGTTTGTTAATTCGATATCCAACAATTCTGTATGAGTGAACCAACAACGTCATCCCTATCGGAAACTTCCGCCAATCTAGCTGACCTTGAATCCCAATTAAAAACCGCCTCTGAGAAAAATCAGCTTCAACTGATAGAACAGATTGCCGCAACTGGGGAAGCGGGCTTAATTATATTAAAGCAATTTTTGCAAGAGCGTCAAAAGGGTCCGGTCAATTTCATCGATGGAAAAATCTATCAAATATTGCTGAAAAGTGATTCTTTAGAAATGGCGGATTTTTTGGGAACTGCCTATCCCAATGGGGTGGTTTCCCTGCAATCATTGCGCGGCATTGATTATTCCCCCGTGCAAGAACTGCTCGCCAAACAGGATTATCAAGGGGCAGACCGGGTGAGTATGCAAAAACTGTGCGAACTGGCCGGACCCCAAGCAATGGAAAGAAAATGGCTGTATTTCACGGATATTGATAAATTTCCCGTTGAGGACCTCCAAACTCTAGATCGGCTTTGGCAGGTTTATTCTGAGGGGAAATTTGGCCTGTCTGTCCAGCGGGAAATTTGGCTGGGAGTTGGGAAAAATTGGGAGAAACTCTGGCCGAAAATTGGCTGGAAGAGTGGCAATACCTGGACCAGATATCCAGGGGAATTCACCTGGAATTTAACGGCTCCTCGGGGTCATTTACCCTTGTCTAATCAATTGCGTGGCGTTCGCGTCATCGAAAGGTTGCTCACTCATCCAGCTTGGGGTTAATTACCTTAGGGAAGTCCATAAAATAAAATCTCCAAAAAAGAGCGCGACTGAAGGGTGGGGCGTTTGCGGACAAAGCCCGTGGTTCGACGGTGCTCACCAGAGCCCTGCGCGGCGTCATACAGTCTTGGGAGGTGCTTAACCATCGCATTTGGATGATTTATTTGTTGGAATACCCTTAGAGGGAAACATTGGGGAGGAACGAGGCACTCTGGATCTGAGCAGCGTCCTGAGTGACCCACCGGACGATCGCCGGGTTGGACGGCAGAATTGATCAGGAGTCTGGGGAATTTTCCAGTGGAGAAACCGGGAAAACGATGGGAGCGATTGGATAACCATAGAGTCGGTTGCTCTGGGCTCGGGTTGTGGATTCATAATACAGACAGAGCATTTTAGGGGTGCCTCTAGGCGATCGCCTACCATAAACTAAAGCCGTGGCGAGGAAAAACCGGGGCTATAGTAGGGGCAGCTTAAATCATAGGAAAACTTTCATTGTTGGGTTCCATTGGGTGTTGAATTTTATGAGAAATCTGTTTCCCCCGATCTTCAGTTTGGGAGCGAATTTATCCCTGTATCAATGGAGTAGCGTCAGTTACTTGCACCAGGCGATCGGCATTCTCGCCCCTCTGCGTCGCTCTAGCTTCTTAATTCAGTGGGCTGAGGCGATCGCCGCCTTGTTAGTGGGATTGCTGTTTATTCTGGGGCCTTTTGTTTCCACGGCCCTGATCGGCGTGTTATTGATCGCTTGCGGGGCCTACTGGGTCTTGGTCACCTTAGCCGATAATGACAAAACTGGGTTTACCCCCATTCACTTGCTGATTTTGCTGTATTGGGGAATTAACACCGTCGCTACCGCCATGTCCCCGGTGAAAAAGGCCGCCTTTGTCGGCTGGACCAAACTCACCCTGTTTTTGCTCCTGTTTGCCCTGATGACGCGGGTCTTGCGATCGCCTAAGTTGCGCGCTGTGATCATTGCCCTCTACCTGCACGTTGCCACCTTTGTCAGTATCTATGGCATCCGCCAATGGCGATTTGGCGCAACGGCCCTAGCAACTTGGACCGACCCCAACTCTCCAATGGCGAAAGTAACCCGGGTTTATAGTTACCTGGGCAATCCCAACCTTCTAGCTGCCTATCTCTTGCCTGCGGTATTCCTGGGGGTTGCGGCCATTTTTGCTTGGCGCGGATGGGTCCCCAAAGCCCTAGCCGTGACCATGACCCTAGTCAACACTTTATGTCTGGTCCTCACCTATAGTCGAGGCGGATGGATCGGCTTAGTGGTGGGGGGATTTACCCTGATTCTGCTGTTAGTCTATTGGTGGAGTGTCAAGCTACCGGAACCCCGGCGAAAATGGGCCATGCCCGTCGTCTTCGGAACAACCGTTGGGGTCATTC
This sequence comes from Oscillatoria sp., assembly GCA_011390515.1. Taxonomy (GTDB): domain Bacteria; phylum Cyanobacteriota; class Cyanobacteriia; order Cyanobacteriales; family Laspinemataceae; genus Laspinema. The sequence continues at coordinate 13,372 of JAABSJ010000056.1, read as the reverse complement.
TCCTGGCCCTGATGTTTGTCGAACCCGTGCGCGATCGGGCTGCCAGTATGTTAGTGGGACGCCAAGATAGTAGCAATAACTTCCGCATGAATGTCTGGGATGCGGTGTTTGAAATGATTCGCGATCGCCCGGTGATTGGCATCGGTCCGGGCAACACGGCATTTAACCAAATCTATCCCCTCTATATGCGGCCCAAATATACTGCATTGAGCGCCTATTCCGTGCCGTTGGAAATCGCCGTAGAAACTGGATTCATTGGGTTGAGTGCCTTTTTAGGACTGATTTTCGTCCTCCTCAGCCAAGGAGTCCGGCAGATCCATCGCCTGCGAGACCAAGCCAGCCCTCAAGGGTATTGGCTAATTGCAGCGATCGCGATTATCCTAGGGATGATGGCCCACGGAGCCTTTGATACCGTCTGGTATAGACCCCAAGTCAATATGCTCTGGTGGCTGGCTGTGGCTTTAGTTGCCAGCTACTACACCGTTCCCTACCCCCAGTCAAGCTCGATTGAAGATCATCGATAAAATAGGAGCAGGGTGAGGTCTAGTAGATTCTGAAGACCGCTCAAACTCGATTCCTCATCCCTGGCGCTCTAGGGTTGTCAAGTTGACAAAAAACCTGGACGATTCAATAATGAGCGCCAATAGTTTCTGGACATTTTGGGGAAAACTAAGACACAGAACCGGCGATCGCATCTTCAAAATATGAGGTTGATCCCAGGGATCTAGAGCCAACAGGTTCGCGATTCTGGATTTGTTCTGTCCTCCATGCCATTGCCCGTCCCAACAAATAATGAGGAATGAGGTATGAGACATCCGTTGTCGGATTCAATCAGCAGGGTGACAATAACTTTCATAGAATTGGGTTAATGACAACATCCGTTTGTAGCAGCCTCGCAATTTTGGTAACACAAGTTCTGCCTCGTAGCTGTAACATCCAAGGGACAAATGTCCACCCACCTGGACGTTTCCACAGTTGTTACCACCGGGGCTTGCATCCTAAACGCTAAAAACTTCCTATGGTTAAGTCAGGTCAATCCTCCTTTCGCCGTATCCTGCTGTCGCGGATTTTACTCCTCAGCGTCCCTGTTTTGTTGTTAGGGGAGTATGTGACCTATCGCAAGGCACGCTCTAGTCTCCTCGAAACCGCCCGCCAAAACCTCACCGAAAGCGCCGTTCGCAAAGGAGATAGCATTCATGCATCCCTCGAATCCCTCCAGGCGAACCTACTCACGGCCAGCGAATCGGTCCTGCTGCACTCGGGTTCGGTGCAAGCTGTGCAAACTTATATCGAGCAACTCGCGCAACGATTCCCCACTAAGGTCCAATGCGTTCAACTGACTGATGTGCAAACGACAGAAATCATCGCGAGTACCTGTGGGAATCAACCCCTGAGCGATGACATTTTGCAGATGTGGCAACAGCAAGGCAATTTTGGGCCAGGGACTGGTTCCACAGTTCATATCAAAACCGTTCTATCGGACAACCCATCCGGTGAGTCGGCCCCACCAGATTCCCAAAATGACCCCAGCTATTTCGACCAACTCAAATTAATTCTGAGCGCCCCAGTGTATTTGGATGAGCTCAATCCATTGGCGGTGAATAATTCAGGGGTTCCCGACTATGCCTTAACCATTCGGTCCAGTTTAGGACAAAGGGCCAGCGATCGCCGCATTGAACCCGGTTCCCTCACGGGCTATACCGTCGTTATTGACCAAGATGGCACCATTCTCGAACATGGCAACGACCTCAATCGTGTTGGACGGAACATTCAGGACGAAGTAGACGCCAAACGCCTCGAAAGTATTGTTAGAAATGCCCTCCAAGACCGTCAAGCCTTTCTCCATCTCTTTAATTTCGATCAAGAGGGCATCGAATTACTCTCGGGATATACCGCCATTCCCAGTCCTCTCTCTACAGGGGAAGAACGTAAGTGGGTCATCCTCGCCGTCACCCCCCTGGACAATGCTCTAGCAGGATTAAAGGAGATTCAAAATGTTTTAGTCACCTTAATCCTCGGTTTATTAGCCGCTAACTTCCTGGCCACCCTCTACTTAACTCGCGATTTGGCCCTACCCATCGAGAAATTGCAAGACTATGCGATGAACATTCAGTGCCGTGCTACCACGGAACGAGTTCCGCATAACTTGAGCATTCGCGAGTTTAATCGACTGGCTGAAGCTCTCGACAGTATGGTAGAACGCTTGAAAGCTTGGGCAGAGGAGTTAGAAGCCGCCTGGAAAGAAGCTAAAACGGCTAACCAACTGAAAAATGAGTTTTTGGCGACTATTTCTCATGAGTTGAGAACCCCTCTCAATGCAATTCTCGGCTGCATTCGCTTAGTTCGAGATGATTGCTGCGATAACCGGGACGAAGAAATAGAGTTTCTTCAACGGGCCGATGATGCGGCCATTCATTTACTGAATATTATTAATGATATTCTCGATATTTCTAAAATTGAAGCCGGTACTCTCTCGGTGGTTATGGAGCGGGTTGATGTCAAACGCCTGATTAAAGAGGCGATCGACTTGCAGCAATCCGCAATTCAGCAGAAGGGTTTACAGTTAGAATTCCATGAAGATTCTCAATCCATTACCGTCGAAGCCGATCCCGCTAAACTCAAACAAGCACTTCTCAATTTGATGGGGAATGCGATTAAGTTTACGGACACCGGACGAATCACTATCTCCACTCGCATCGAAGGGTTAAGCGACGGTCATTCCTTTAATAAAGCCGATGGCGGGAATAGTTCCATCCAGCCTCATTTGGTGATTTCTATCCAAGATACGGGAATTGGCATTGCACCGGATCAGCAGCAGAAACTCTTTCAACCCTTTGTCATGGTGGATGGCTCAAGAACTCGCCCCAAAGGAGGTACAGGTTTAGGCTTGGCCATCTCCCGCAATTTAATCGAACTGATGGGAGGGACGATTCGCTTAAAGAGTAAAGGGATCGGTCAGGGAACAACCGTTGAGGTGGTTTTGCCCATCCTCCATTCCAGTCCCTCTATGCCCGTAGCGTTGGAGTCAAAAGCCCCCAAAGAACAAAATCGCTAAATGGTTCTCAGTCGTTATCCCTCTTAGTTCGTAGTAACAACTTCAGTCGTTATCCCTCTTAGTTCGTAGTAACAACTTCAGTCGTTATCTTCTTTAGTTCGTAGTAACGACTTCAGTCGTTATCTTCTTTAGTTCGTAGTAACAACTTCAGTCGTTATCTTCTTTAGTTCGTAGTAACAACTTCAGTCGTTATCTTCTTTAGTTCGTAGTAACGACTTCAGTCGTTATCTTCTTTAGTTCGTAGTAACGACTTCAGTCGTTATCTTCTTTAGTTCGTAGTAACGACTTCAGTCGTTATCCCTCTTAGTTCGTAGTAACAACTTGAATAAAGGAGAATTAGTCCTAAAGCTGAACAGCCACTCCCCCTTGTTGAATCGAGTGACTTAAACCCGTGAGAATCGTGATTAATTCCGTAGCGATCGCCCCCGAAGATGAGTCAATCACCCCAGATTCCACCCCTAGTCCATCGCCACGCACCAACTCCAAAAACCGATCGCAAACCCGCCCTAAAGGTTCAGCCTTTTCTAACCTCACCACTTCCCGGTTTTGATTACTAGGAATCCAGCGATCGCCCTCTTGCTCTAAACTCCCCTGTTGAATCACCAAAGGCGCATCCCCAGACATTTCATCAAAAATCAAGGTTCCTTGACTCCCCACCACCGCCAAACGTCTCTGTTTATCGGGATTCAACCAGCACAAATGAATAAACGCCTGAAAACCACTCGGATAAGTCAGCGTTGCCATCACAAAATCCGATAACCCTTGGGGAAACAGCTTCGAGTCCCCTCCCTCAACCGGAGTCGGTTGCAACCACACTCGCCCAGTCCCTTGGACTTGAATCGGATATTCTCCCAACCAACGATTAAAAATAGCAATATCATGAATCGCTAAATCCCAGAGAGCATCCACATCTGGGCGTACCGGGCCCAAATGAGAGCGCGTGGCATATCCGTAGCGCAATTCCCCGAGTCGTCCCCCTTGCACCACTTCAGTCCCGGCAATCACTGCCGGATGAAACAAATAGGTATGATCCACCAGCATCTGAATCTGACGTTGGTTTGCTCGTTGATATAATTCCCGAGATTCTGCCGGGTCAAGGGTTAGGGGTTTTTCCGCTAAGATGTGATAGTTCTGCTCCAGGGCATCAGAGATTAAGGCATAATGAGTAGCAGCCGGAGTAGCCACTGCTATTGCTTCCAGTCCCGGTAACTGTTTGATGTCCTGCCAATCCGTTGCCAGAATCACGCTTTCATCTAAATTAAATTGCGATCGCGCCGAGTTCAATCGCTCTACATGAGGGTCCACCACCGCCAGCACTCGCGCCTGGGGATGGTTTACAAAATTTCGGATCAAATGGACGCCCCAACGACCCGCCCCGAGAATTGCAATCCCAACTGGATTTGACATGGTTTGATAGTGATAATTTGATAGGAATAAATCGTGATTACTGAGCTACATCCAACTCGCGCAGGGCCAAAAATGCCACCTTTGCTGCCGCTTGTTCCGCCGCTTTTTTACTGCGTCCAGTGCCCTGGCCTTTGAGTTCTCCCAATAGCCACACCTCAGCAGTAAAGCGATCGGGATGGTAATGTTCTCGATGGGTTTCCAAAACCCGATATTCCGGTAAAATTCTATAGCGAACTTGGGTCAATTCTTGCAGGGCATCTTTATAGTTGTGACGGGCTGGATCTTTGCGAATTTCTTCCGATCGCTGTTTGAATTCCGGGTCTAACCAAGGACGAATCAAATCCAAATTGTGGGTACTTAAATACAGGGCGGCTAAAATCGCTTCAAAGGCATCGGCTAACCGAGATTCCTTGCCCGTAATATCTCCAGCAGCACTGGCGGAAACGAGCAGATAGCGCTCCAGTCCATACCCTTCGGCAATTTCCGCTAAGGTGCGATCGCTCACCAAAACCGAACGAATCGTCGCCAACTCCCCCACCTTTTCCTGGGGATACAGTTCCATCAGTAATTCCGCCGCCGCTAACCGAACAACCGCATCTCCGGTAAACTCTAACTGTTCATAGTTCGCTTCCCCGGAAACACTCGGATGAGTCAAGGCCAATTCTAACAAGTCCCAACGGATGGAAATCCCGTCAGGAAGTCCTAATTTTTGTAGCAGTTTCTGTAACTCGCGTTGTCGTTGGGGATAAAGAAGCTTCATAAGAAAGTTTATAAATCAGAAATTAACCTTAAAATTGATGAGAATTTAGAGAGCGGTTCGGTGGATTCATCAGCTACAGATATTTAGAGCAGAGGAGTGCGAGCATCTTGCTCGCTTTTGTCCAAAGCGAGCAAGATGCTCGCACTCCCAAAATGTAACTTATAACTGGGGAAATGTAACTTATAACTGCGGGAACCTAGCCCTGTCAAGGTGATAAATTTAATGACGAAAAATCGTTATTTCTTGGACAGGCGCGAGAGCGATCGCCCCTACAAGAGGTAAATTTGATGACGAAAAATCATTGTTTCTTGTAGGGGCGTATTGCATACGCCCTCCGGAGGGCGTATGCAATACGCCCCTACAATCTACACACCTTGACCGGGCTACTGGGGGAACCGCTATAACTGTACCTTGAGACGTTTAAACCTTAAAATTTAATCGGACAAGCAATTAGATTAAGCATTCAGGATTAGCATAAAAAATGGAAAGGGAGAGAGTCAGACATAAGCCGGGTTCTGTTCCATTCATGACAATTGCCATGAATGGGGCAGTTATCTATCTGGGACCTCTGTTACCAGAAGCCTCTAGCGGTTCTTCCTAGGCGGAACGGGTAAAAGACCAACCCTTGTTCCTCTGACCTTGCTCCCAACCGGGGTTTACCGAGCCAGGGCCTCTCGACCCTGCTGGTGCGCTCTTACCGCACCTTTGCACCCTTACCTGTGAGCGATCGCCCAAGCGGACAATCCCTCCATCGGCGGTATGTTTCTGTGGCACTATCCTCACGGTCACCCGCACTGGGCGTTACCCAGCAAGTCTGGTCTTTCGGGAGCCCGGACTTTCCTCAGATTCGTGAGAATCCGCAACTGCCTGCGCCAACTCTCTACCCACTCTGATTATAATCGATGGACTGCCACAATCTGACTTCATTGAGCAGTCCGATTCATTGGGGCGAGAATGGCTTTACCCACCCCGCAGGATTGACCAATCCGGCCAGGGATATTGCCTCCGTTCAATCGATTTCATGCCCTCAAAATTCGATTTCTCCCCGACGGAATCACCCCTCAAACCCCACAAAAAATACCCCCTTAAAAATCCCGCCGCTTATTCCAGGGGATATTAACAACCCAGGGCAAAACTGACGCCATAAACTGACAATTGACCAGATACAGCGGAAGATTTCCCAGATTATGTTCTCCCATACCAAAGCGCAGAGCAAACTGAACCGTAAACGTTAGAGCAGGAAGTTTCGCCTTGGGTGAAACCTGTTTTTTCGGTTTCGGTTTAAGGGAGTCGAGGTTCACCATCACCTGAGCCGGTTTTAAGGGTCCGGTTTCCCCCGCTCGTTTTAAAGCAGATTCTGCCGTAAATTTTTCTTGGAGAGTTTTTCCCGGCGCAATCACGCTAAAAACTTGAGCCGGTAATAAATCCAAAGTCATACCCGGTGGGAGTCGGACCAGGCGTTGTTCGCGACCCTTAGCATCAATCAGAGCGCTATAATCCCAATCAATATAAAGGGTTTGATTGGGGGTTTGATTCTGCACAGTCACCTCAAGCACCCGAAACTGGTCTAAATCATATTGGGGTTCAAGAAAGAATTTGAATCCAACTCGGTTTTCTAAATTTTGGCTTTCCAGTTGAGTTTGGAGAAATTTTTGATCTGATTTAATGAGAACTTTATCCGCCAATAAAGAAGAAAATGCTCGTAATAAAACAGCACTCACGCAGATGAGATAAACGGCGATCACAATCCAATCCAGTCCAGTCATCAGGGGTTAGAGCAAAGGGAATGGGGCGACGCCCATAGCATAGCCTATAGATTGCCGATCGCATATAAAAAAGCGTTAAAAAGATTCCCGAGGTTCATACTGACGACAGGTTTCACAGGGGCCTTCTGGATTGAGGGCGCACCGCAAATAGGCCGATCGCGCATTGTAACGACAAGTGATATCCCCTGTCACCTCCCCGACTCCTTCGACATAATGGCGATCGTCAGGAATCGAGGGGGGAGCGGGTATTCTCATCATCGGAATCTCTCGCGCCGCTTGCAAGCGAATTCGCGCCCGATCTTCTGCTTTGCGCATCGCAAACACAGAAAGTAACGGAGGCGTTATCCCAACCAAAAAAATGATAAGTGTCTCTAACATGGCGGATGACTAAAACTGAACTGCTTAAAATCGGCAGGTTAATCTTAGGTAAACTGACCTCAACCGACATCAACCGGGAAATCCGACTCAGGTTGCAGGGGAGTGGTTAGGCGGTGAGTTCCACCGCAGATTGAAAGAAATCCCGTTCGCATAACATGGCATAACGATAGGTGGAATGGGTGAGGGGAGTTGCGGCAGCATAGCGATCGAGCAGATGTTCTAACTGTCCCGACAATTGTTCAAATTCTTCCCCAGTATAGGTCCGAATCCAGTCAGCATAGTCGTGATTGGGAATGCCATCTTTTCCCAATTGCTGCCCTAAAAAAGCGTAAAGACGCATACAAGGGGCCATTGCCACCGCCGTTAATCCAACATCGTGACTCCAAGCAGTTGCCTGTAAAAAGTCCGTGTAACGACGAGTTGCTGGAGTCGGTTTCACCGCTAGAAAATCAATTCCCCAGGTTTTGGCATAGCCTTGATGTAAGCGCAGTTCTTCTAAAACGCCACTAGCGAGGGCATGGAAGACTTCAAAGGCTTGCCAGTCGGGACTTTTGGACGCAGCAATGCTATAAGCGCGGGCGAAGGATTCCAGGAAAAAGGCATCCTGTCCCACATAATGGGCAAATTGAGATCGCGGTAAGCTACCCTTGCCAATGCCTTGCACAAACGGATGTTGCAGGCACTCCTGGGCTAAGTCTTGATTCGCTTTCCACAAGTCATGAGATAGGGTCATATTTTGGAGAGGTTGATAGAGGTTGATTGAATTGAGGTTTAGGATGTTGGACAGAAGAAGAACGACTGAAGTCGTTACTACGAACTTAAGAGAACGACTGAAGTCGTTACTACGAACTTAAGAGAACGACTGAAGTCGTTACTACGAACTTAAGAGAACGACTGAAGTCGTTACTACGAACTTAAGAGAACGACTGAAGTCGTTACTACGAACTTAAGAGAACGACTGAAGTCGTTACTACGAACTTAAGAGAACGACTGATACCAAATCCGGTTGGTAAAAGTCAGTTTTCTCCGCAGCCCGCGCAGGCGGGCTTTGTCCGTATAGCCCCACCCTTGAGGGTGTGGGTTTTTGTAGACCTAGAGCAACCGAATTCCGTATGAAGTTGTTGCTACGAACTTAAGAGAACGACTGAAGTCGTTACTACGAACTTAAGAGAACGACTTAAGTTTTTAGCTTTCATGTTTCAAGTTTTATCTGGGACGGTGGATGGTGGAGACGTTGTTAAACCAACCGCGACGCCAAAATAGAAAAATCATCAGGAGGGCGATCGCAATCATCACCACCCAAACTGCGGGATAACCCCAATACCAATTGAGCTCTGGCATATTCAACGGTGAGCGTTCTGGATTAAAATTCATCCCATAAACCCCAGCAATAAAGGTCAGGGGAATAAAAATAGAGGAAACCACCGTCAGCAGTTTCATCACTTCATTCATCCGGTTACTGATGGAAGAGAGGTAAACTTCCATCAACCCACCGGCGAGTTCCCGATAGGTTTCTACGATATCCAAAACCTGAATGGTGTGATCGTAACAGTCGCGTAAATAAATCCGGACTTCCTCAGAAATTAGGGGACTGCCGTCTCGAATCAGAGTATTGATGGCATTTCGCTGGGGCCAGATTGCCCGACGTAAGGTGAGTAACTCCCGTTTGATTTTATAAATTTTTTCTAGGGTATGGGGTGTGGGGTTGGCCACCACCTCATCCTCCAAATCCTCGATGCGTTCCCCGTAAGCTTCCAAAACCGGGAAAAATCCATCGATAATGGCATCGAGGAGAGCGTAGGCGAGATAATCGGCCTTTTGTTTGCGAATCGTGCCTTTATTGCTGCGAATGCGATCGCGCACGGGACCAAAACTGTCATGTTCTGGCTCCTCCTGCACCGTCAGCAGGTAATCTTTACCCAACACCAAACTAACTTGTTCAGTGATAAAGCTTTCCTCTATGGGATCCTGGCGATGTTCTTTGAGCATCACCATCCGCGCAATAATCACTAAATGACCCTCGTACTCTTCTACTTTGGGTCGCTGGGGGACATTGACGATATCTTCTAACAGCAGGGGATGCAACTGAAAGACTTTACCAATTCGCTTTAAAATATCTTCACTCCCCAATCCCTGGACATCTAACCAGGAAACCGACTCACTGTCTAAGTAAGGGATGCATTCTTCCGGGGTTTTCATGAGTACCCGAGTAGCTTTGGTGTCACAATAGTCGATCGCCACAATCGTTGGGATGACTGCATCTTCTTCAATAATCAGGGTTCCGGGCATACTACCCGGTTCGTCATAGCAGTAATCCACGTATGACTCTTCGTGTTGATCGTTCTCCTCTTCGGATTCAGAGCGGAAATTAGTCATTGTCCATCCCGTATCTGTCATCTCTATTTTCCTAATCGCTGCCACCACTGCGATTTTAGGCAATTGGGGAGAAGGTTGGAGGCGATCGCGGGAATCCTCTACAGAACTTCCGCATATTTTCCGAGCGAACCCTAAATGTAGAGGCGATTCGCACAGGATACCTCTACATTTAGGGTTCGCTGTTACAGATTGCGAACATCCTGCGCTATTTAAGGTTTGGATTGCTCTAAAACTTCATCTCCCCTCAATGATGGACGAGCGATCGCCCCTGTGGAAACATTGGGTTCCTGCCAATTATTTTCATCCGGTTGAGGCAACTTGACTTCCATCGGGAGATCAACTGTAAAAGTTGAACCCACCCCCAACTCACTCTGCACTAGAATATCTCCTCCCATCATCTGAGAAAACAATCGACTAATTGCCAAACCCAACCCTGTACCCCCATATTCTCGGGTCGTAGAAGCATCTGCCTGCATAAATGCTTGAAACAAATTATCTAACTGCTCTTGACTCATGCCAATGCCTGTGTCAGAGATTTGGAACCGGACAAATAAATCATTGGGACTTGATTCTTGATCGGGCTTGAGGGTCAGAGGAATTGCACTCCGGAGTTGTTTTGTGACGACCATCTCTATCTTCCCATTACGAGTAAACTTAGCCGCATTACTGAGTAAATTGAAGAGAATTTGTCGCATCTTCGTTACGTCAGCATACATCGGACCCAGTGCCCCACTAAACTGCACCACCAATTGGTTACAATTTTTCTCCACGAGAGGTTGTGCGGTGTGGCAAATTTGGGTAATGGCCTGGTCTAAGTCAAATGATTCTAAAAACAGTTGCATTTTCCCCGATTCTATCTTGGAGTAATCTAAAATATCTCCAATTAGAGCCAGGAGATGTTTCCCTGCCGTATTAATTGAGCGCAGATCATCCAGAAATTCTGCATCGGTAATCCCGATATCTCGGGCATCTTCTTGGAGGAGCTCACTATACCCAATAATCGCATTGAGCGGGGTTCTCAGTTCGTGGCTCATATTCGCCAAAAAGGTGCTTTTGGCACGATTAGCCGCTTCCGCTGCTGTTTTGGTTTCTAGTAATTGCGCTTCGACTTGCTTGCGATCGGTAATATCCCGGGCCAAAATACAGTTATATTCTTGCCCATTGAATTCTAAATAATTAACGGTACTTTCTACCGGAAATCTTCTGCCTTCTTTGGTTTGATGATAGCATTCTATCGTGAAAGAACCATGCTGTTTAATTTCATCCCAATAATCAGACCAGACATTTTTTGGTAAATCCAAATTAATATCATGAATGGTCATTAAAATCAACTCTTCTCTGGAATAACCTAAAGACAGACAAGCGGCTTCATTGACATAAAAGAACTGGGCATTAGAATTGACCCAGAACACTGAATCGCCAGCCCGATTCAGGGAAAACTGAGTAAAGGCCAAGATTTCTTCAATTTGTTGGCGATGGGCTTTTTCTGCCTCTAACGCGAGGACAGTTTGGTGTAACTGCAAGGCTTTCCGTTCCAGTTCATGTCGGAGTTGTGATTCAGCCTGTTTAACCTGAGTTAAATCTCGCACGAGGACTAATACTTCATCGTCACTGCTGGGAACAATTTGAATTTCATGAATTGAGGGGAAATCGGGAATAGAGTTTATCGAATGGACCTGGGGAAATTGAATAGAACATAGACAATCTTTTCCGCTTAATTCTACTTTGAAGGTCTGCTCACTGAGAGTGGCGATCGCCCGTTCTATGAATTCTCTACATTGCTGAATCACTTCTAAAGGCCAAATTTCCCACCACTTCTTACCGACATAGCTGCGATCGCTCAAATTGTCTATCCCTTCCGGCTGCAACTTCTGCCCTGAATTTCTGCAACCCGCCCACAGAGTAAAATTCTTAGGCGGTTGATAATCAAGACAAGTGCCATCTTTATGGATCCAAAAGATGGCATCGGGAATTGCCTTTAATAAAGCACGATTTCTGGTTTTGCTGGCACACACCACCGCTTCAAGCTCCTCCCCATTCCCTGAAGATTGTTCAACCTTATTATCCCCATGTTTGCCCCAGAACTATTGTTTGCCTTCACAAAACAACCCAACAGCGCCTCGGCAAGGTGAGCGAATCCGTACCCCCACAGGGGCGTTTTCTACCTGTGAATTGCCTAGGGCCGGGATAATAATGACTATAGCGCCCCCAGTTTGTGATGAGAGGGCGGCGCTCCCTTGTTGCCCTTTCTGGAGGCATAACGATGAATCATTTTAAAACCGTTGCTCTGTTAGGTTTGCTCAGTGGACTACTGATTGCCGTGAGTTACGCCATTGGCGGGACCACTGGAGCCTTCTTCGGAGTCGTATTAGCGGCGATCGCCAACTTTGGGTCCTGGTACTATTCCGATCGCATTGCCTTAACCGCTTATGGTGCTAAACCCGTCAGTCCCGCGCAAGCACCGGAACTGGCGATGATGGTCCAAAACCTGAGCGATCGGGCGGGTTTACCCATGCCTGCTCTGTATATCGTTCCCTCTCAATCCGCCAATGCCTTTGCCACCGGAAGAGACCCGGATCATGCCGCCGTCGCCGTCACTCAAGGGATTATTAGCCTACTCCCGGCAGATGAACTCGAAGCCGTCATCGCTCACGAACTCAGCCACATCCAAAACCGCGATACCCTCACCCAAGCGGTTGCCGCCACCATCGCCGGAGGCATCTCCTTCCTGGCACAAATGGCCTTTTGGTTCCTCCCGATCGGTCGAGATGACAATGGCTCCAATCCCTTTGCTGGACTGTTAATGCTCATTGTCGCGCCAGTCGCCGCCACAGTGATTCAACTCGGCATTTCTCGCACCCGTGAATTTGCTGCCGATGCCGGTGCCGCCCAACTCACCGGCAACCCCCGCGCTTTAGCTCGCGCCTTACAACGACTCGACCAAAATGCTCGACAACTTCCCATCAACGGGAATCCCGCCTTTGAACCCCTATTAATCATGAATGGATTTTCCGGCAAGAAGTTTACCTCTAAGCTCTTTTCCACCCATCCCACCACAGAAGCTCGCATCGAGCGCCTGTTGCAGTTAGAGGGGAAATAGGGTTAATGTTCGTAGTAACGACTGAAGTCGTTGCCAAGCGTGTCATGGCATCTGCCATGACACACCCAACATGAAGGCAAGTCATTCACAGGGGAGTGATGAAAGCTCCCGCTTTCATCACGAGTAACGACACCAAGTCGTTACTACAAACTGGGGTGAATTCGGCAACTGTTCGTAGTAACGACTTTAGTCGTTGCTCGCGTGTCATGGCGGATGCCATGACACGCCCAACTGGACTGGAACCCAGACATTCAAAGGGGCGTGACGAAAGCTGACCCTTTCATCACGAGTAACGACACCAAGTCGTTACTACAAACTGGGGTGGATGCAGCAACTGTTCGTATTAACGACTTCAGTCGTTGCTCGCGTGTCATGGCGGATGCCATGATCCGCCCAACTGGACTGGAACCCAGGGGATTGCAAAATATAAATCCTCCAAACGTTCAACTGAAAGGTAGGTAGGTGTAGGGGCTACTCCGTTGATCCGTCACTACGAACGAACGTTTTGGAGATTTTATTTTTTGGAGTTC
>JAABSJ010000055.1 GCA_011390515.1 Oscillatoria sp. | reverse complement strand
CCCTACATTAAAAACTTCCCCAACGGCTTCGGAAGACTCGGCGAGGCCAATCAGTGCTTTGACTGCATCTTCCACATGGAGGAAGCAGCGGGACTGCTGGCCGTCTCCATATACAGTGAGAGGTTCTCCCTGTAGTGCCTGCTGGATCAAGCGGGGAATCACCATGCCATAGCGTCCGGTTTGTCGGGGTCCGACGGTATTGAACAGACGGGCGATCGCCACGGGCAATCCTTTCTCGTGATAATAGGCCAACGCTAAAAATTCATCCACCATCTTTGAGGCTGCATACCCCCATCGATTGCGACTGGTTGGTCCGAGTACCACATCATCATCTTCTCGGAATGGAATACTATGTCCTTTACCATAGACTTCTGAGGTGGAGGCAATGACGACTTTGGCCCGATACCGATGTGCCGTTTCTAGGACTTTCTCAGTGCCCATGATATTCGTCTGAATGGTCTGTACGGGATTTTCTACCACCAGTTTGACGCCCACGGCTGCGGCTAAATGAATGATGATATCCGCTTCTGATGCCAGTCGGTCCAACACCATGTCATTGGTGATGTCAGCGTAGGCAAAGTGAAAGTCTGGGCGATCTAGTAAATGGCGAATATTCTCGATACTTCCCGTTGATAAATTATCGATAACTCGCACGGGAGAGCCTTTAGCTAACAATGCTTCTGCTAGGTGAGAGCCAATAAATCCTGCGCCTCCCGTAATCAAATAAGTGGGATGTTGTCCTCGTCCAAAATGTTTGTTTGGCATTTTAAGTTACTCGATTTAGTGTTGATTTTTAAGGAACCCTGGGGTATTTTTGTTGGTTATACAGAAGCCAGGATGCGAATCAGGGAATTTTCAAAGAATGTTCTTTCCCGCCCAAGTATGGGCGCTGAAATGTAAAGCCCAATATTTATTGTGAATGGACTCGGTTTTCATCAGGTGCATAGTAGCGCTGATAGTAGTTATAGGAAGTCGGCAGATATTGTTTAACGCCATTGGCGACTAGCCCCAGCACTGGGGTGCGAGACATTTTTAATCCATCAAAAACTTCTCGTAAAATGGCCCGATCGCCTTTACCCATGCCGATCACCATGACCAAACCATCGGTATGAGGCGCTAAAAACTTAGCATCGGAAATGGCCCCTAATGGAGGGGTATCAAAAATCACTAAGTCAAAACTTGTTTTAAACTCGTCAATTAATTGTTTCATCCGTTGAGAGGAAAGCAGGCGAGCTGGATCCGGGGGCATTTGTCCCGCAGTTAAAACATATAAATTCTGATTAATTGCCGACTGCTGAATACTGTCCTGAGCATTGAGAGAATCCGTGGAAATCAAATTACTTAATCCCCAGACATTGGGTAGATCCATGCGGTGGTCAATTTGAGGACGACGTAAATCTGCATCCACTAATAAAACCCGATTTCCCATTGCTGATGCAGCTTCAGCCAGTTTCAGTGAGATGGTGGTCTTCCCTTCTGCTGGTAATGTAGAGCTAATAACGATGGACTTGAGGGGTCGATCCGGACTCATAAAATAGAGGTCGGCATGGAGAGAACGGAAGGCTTCAAAAAACCTAGAAAATAGGTAGCCCCCAGATGCTTGAACCAGGTTCTCTCCATCGGAGATCGTTACCCTCTCTTTCAGGTCTTTCTCAAAGGGAATGGTTCCTAAGATGGGGAAGCCCATATAATCTTTGATATCTTCAACGGAATGGAATTTTGTATCCAGTTTCTCCGCTAATAAAGCTGCTCCAATTCCTGCCATTAAGCCCGCAATCACCCCTAAGAGTAAACTCCGCGACAAGTTGGGGGAAATTGGAACAGTACCAACTTCGGGTTGAGCAATCAGTTGCCAAGGCAGGGATTTTTGAGCGGATTCAATTTGAAGATTTTCTCGAACTGCTAAAAATCGATTTAAACTTTCCGTTCCTAATTCGAGTTCTCGCTGTAAGTCCGTGTATTGACGCATCAACGTCGCTTGTTCTTGCATTTGCTGTTGCACAATCGTTTCGGCTTGAGCGATCGCCCATTGTCTCGCCCGAGTCATTTCCATCAAATTGACCGTTTCTATCAGCTGTCCAGTCAAATCGCTCCGCAGTGAGTTAGGAGTGGATAAGCCGCGAATATCTCCCCGAACTTGAGAGACATTGGGTCCAAGAACTACTAGAGCTTCCTCTTGCAATAAAGGTAATAAACTATTCCGTTCATCAATCAAAGCTTGCATAGCTGGACTTTGCACCGTAAACCGAGTAGACTCTTGCGCCAGTTTTGCTTCGATTTCATGAAACCGATTCAACAAATCTTGATAACGAGGTGCCTCACTGAGGGAGGTTGCTAACATCGCTTGTTCTAATTCCAACCCTAACTGACCTCTTAATTTTCCGTAGAGGGCTTGCGCTTGGACAAGCTGGGATTCAGTCGCTTGTCTTTCTTGAACCAAACTTCCAATCTGCTGAGATAAAATCTGTCCGCTTTGTTCCGGGTCGATTAGGTTATAATGCTGGCGAAATTCTTCTAAGTATTCTTGAAGGTTATCGACTCTCTGTTGCAGCCGAGGCAACTGGGTTTCAACAAATTCCAAGCCTTGACGTAAGGTTGTTTGCTGCTCCATTTCAGAATAATGAATGTAGCCCGTTGCCAACTCTTTTAAGATCAGTTTAATTTTTTCGGGATCCGTGTCTTGATAGCGAATATCTAATATTTTTGTTAATTTCCGTCTTTGGATGCTTAAATTAGCGAGAAATTCGCTCAACTCAACTTCCGGATAATTTTGTTGAATATTGTTGAAAACAGGCTGGATAACTGGACCACTTAAAAGCACTTCAATTTGAGTTTCATAATCTAAGCTTTCTCCTTGTCCACTATTTCGAGTTAGAGCTTGATTAAGTTGTTCAAGGTTGTCCTGCCCTTTAATCGGTTCAACTAACAATCTAAAATTTCCTTCATAAATCGGAGTTTGGGTCAAGACCTTCACCAAAACGCCACAAGCTACAGCAATGCTGACTCCGGCAAACACAAAAATCCGGCGACGGGCAACGGAGATCAGATGTCGAAGATTTAGGGCATCAGTATCATCATTGAGCGGCGGTAATATCGGTGGAGGTAAAGGAGTTTGACCGGAAGGGGATGGCCCATTCAACTGCGGAAAGAAAGGTGGAGAGTTACCATCGATATCCATGATTTCAACGTCAGGAATAACTAAAAGAGTGAGCAAAGTCAGATTTTTTGATTTTTATCAGCGATCCATCATTGGAAATCCCCCAAATCCCTAACCTCTGGGTTAGAGATGGGTGGTATTTTACTGGGAGCTTTCTTCGTTATCAAAAGGACAGTCCAAATTCCCGCCCACTTGAATAATGAAATCATCAAAATCCTGGTCCTCTAATTCTGGATCAACTAATAAAGAACCTGTGTCATCCCAGTATAAGGCCACTCCTCCGGTTCCCAGCGTAGAAAAGTCCCCTTCAAATCTGAGCTGCTTATTTTCCCCGGGATTTTGACTATTCATCGAATAGAGAATTCCCGCAGGACGACCATTTAAAGTAGATTCTAGGTAAAACATATAAGGGGTATTGGCCTGGAATTGAAAGGCTACTAAGGGTTGAGGAACGGTGTTGCCTGGAGTTCCTCTAAAATCATTGCTGATCCCCTGGCGAGCGTTATCCTGGTAGGTAGATTCCGCTTCAACACTTTGTACCCTATCGGCAGGTTTGACTTCGACCAGGAGAGGGGTTTTCTCTCCGGTTTGTAAATTCACGACGCCAAAGGTTGATTGATAAGCGCCGTTGGATTCGATAAATTCAAACTCGACAATGGTCTCTGCGTCAAACAGGATGCTCCGATTATCAAATAGATTTTCACCCGTTGCTTTGACTGATATGGGATTGAGTAAAACAAGGGCGGACAAAGAAGCAACTGCCCCTAAGAACAGGCTGGTTCTGAACCCGATTTCACCTAGCATAGCACAGTTCCTTTTTACTACCAAGTTCTTAAATTCTGAAGTGCCTTAAGTCGTTCTTCTTCAGGAATGTCCAGAAGACTTAAGAATGTTTTCGTTTCTTCCAGTAATCGGTTGTATTGAGTACATTCTGAACTAATGCAAATGCCAGAATTGTCTCGGGGTCTTCTGCTAAAGCGCCGGGGAAGATTCTCGGCTCGTTCTACAGAAGCAACACAAGCCGAATAGGCCTCTTGTAAGGCTTGATAGAGCTCTTGCGCTTGAATTAAAGTTTGGGGATCAAGTTGGCTTTCAATGTCAAAGATAGGGGCGGTATTATTCCAACTATTCGTTCCGGTGCTATCTGACTGCTGGGGGGGATTTGCCAGAGCGCTGACAATCCAAAATACAGTTCCTACGGTAGATGCGACGATCGCCCCTTTGATTCTGATGTTAACCATAACCACTGCTCCTTATTTCACTGCCTAAAATCTCCAGCCTAAACCTGCCCCTAAAACAAATCGGGGTCCATCCCCAGCCCCGGCTAAATCTCGCACCGCCGGGGTAATCACAAAGGGAATATTTTTAAAGGGGGCGATGGAAGCACCAACAGCCAAATCTTGTCCGGTCCATTCGGCAATCACACTCACAGGTTCTACAACTCGCACGGCCATACTTCCAAATACATTAATGCCATTGCGATCGTCTTCGAGGGCATCTTCGCTTTGGAATTGTCCATTCCCCACCCCAGCGGTAATGGCAATCCGACTTAACGGCGAAGAGAGGGATTCTTGGGTATGAATTATTTTTGTAACTGTCCCATAAAGTGAGTTTTCAAATCCATCATCTTCTCCCAGGAATAGAAACCCATTCCATCCGGCAGCGATCGCCCAATCATTGGCAAATTGACGATGGACTTTGACATTAAAGCCGCCGGTACCGATATCGCGATTGTTCCCAAAGACACTGGCTACGGTATAGCTGAGTTCTACCCCAAGGAGATCCCGAGCATCGCCAAACCCAAAGCCAATGGCGACAGCTCCATCACTATTGTCAACAAAGCGGGTGCGAGATTGATAGGTCGCGGAAATATACCCGGTGTTGCGATCTGCGCCATATCCGGTGGGATTGAAGATACTCAGAGCGGGTGAAGCGTGGATACTGGGCTGAATTTCAGCGCTTTCTTCAAGTTGCTGTACCTGCTCTTGGATTACTTGAATTCCTCGGGGATCGGGTCGATAGAAGGGGGTTTGGTTGGCCGATCGCCCGGGGGTGGAACTGCCTGGGGATTGGACCAGGGCGATCGCCGGTGCGGGATTATTCGCTTCCCCTGAGTCTATGGGTAATAAATCTCTCGCACTTCCTAGTCTGACCGAATCCCTTTCTTGAACCACTTGGGGAACCTGAATCGGAATTGACTCGGTAGCGATCGCCACAGAGTTTACCGGAGGGGGGGGAATCTGCGGAAGTGCTAACTCCTGACCCCGGTCCGATTGTACAACGGGTGGAATCTCAATCCGGGGTTGAATCCATTTCGGGGTCGAGGGAACTGCGACGATTTCAGAGAAGGAATTGTCTGGATGTTCCTGGACTGACACCCAAGTTATAGGCTGGTCGGGACTCACATTTTCTACTTTAACTCTGGGTTGCTCCCTAATTTCTGTAACCACAGGGGTGACAGGTGCAGCCGCAAGACTGGGAGAAACTCCACGCTCCTGTATTGCCAGGGGGGCTCTGGGTGGCGGTGAATATCTAGGCACGGAACCTGGCGATCGCAAAGGCTGAGAAGCCATTTGCTGGGGAGGTGCAACATTTGCCCAAGGAGATGCGGCACTAAACTCATGAATGAACAAGGGAGAGCGTCTAGGGCCTTCTAAACGCAGTTCCCGAACAGTTTCCGCCTCTTGAGACAGGGGTTGGGTTCCAGATGGTTCAACCCTAGAGCTTGCTGTGGATGCGATCGGATATGGGTCAATCTCCGGGGAATTTTCTGGCGCGGAAGGGGTAATTTCAGTTGCGGGTGTTTCTACAAATTTTGCATCTTCAGCCTCTTGTGTCCGGGGTATTTCATCCGGTTTCAAACTCAGGGCGAGGTTCGCATTAGCGCGATCGGCACTTTCAGTATTGGACATTGAAGTTGCCAAAAACGCAACTGTAAATAATGAAGCCGTTGCTAGTACAAGTCTCATAAGCTCAATGGTTCTGTTAATTGGAGATGAATAATAGACGCATAAAATACCCGCAAATTAAATACAAAAACTCAGGTTAATATTCTACGTTGCTGTTGGCTCTAAGTTGAATTATTGACTCATACAGGGTAGAGTCCCTAGTTCCGGAAATGTTCCGATTCAATCAAAAACAATTGCTATTTGTCACTTGGATCACAATTCTAGCATTTTCAATATGGGGTTAAAATTTTTAGTGGGAATTTAAACATGAGGTGAAAAGCAGTTTTTGTCTTGGCAGTTAAAGTCATAAAAAAATAGACTGCATACTCCGATAAGCAAAAAACGTATTCTCATAAATTTTATGGCATTAAAAACCTAAAAATATCAGGATATTTACTATTGATAAAATTTGCCGAGCTGCACATCATATCGGATCAGGATTTATAAAGCAAGCAACAGTTACAGTATAGCGAGTCTAAATGAATATGGCACAGGGTTCGGCTCCCCTCTCCCAAGGAGGGAGAGGGGTTGGGGGCCGCCATCGTTTATTGCCAAACTGATTTAGACTCGCTATATAAGAGGAAGGGGACAATAAATCCAGTTTCTTGTCCCCTTCCTCTTCAAACTTACGAAAATATTGTCTTGACCGCTAAACCTATGGAAAATTCAGGAATTTCCGATACTCGACATAGCCCGTTCTGGCAGTCTTTGCTTTAAATCCTGGAAGGAATCCATCGGATTTGCTGAGAAAATTTAAGAACATAAAAACGGGTTAAAAAAATACCATTGCTGGATAAAATTATAATCCTTGAACTGGTAATTTTCACCTGAATTCCTCAAAGTTTTTTATGGATTATCCTCAGATAATAAAAGAGTTAGTTTTTTCAACAACACTTCTATTTCAGCTCGTTTATCTGGATTTTTCCAAGCATTAAAGCGGCTGAAGCGTTTAGAAATATTGTCTATTTCCGTTTGCAGCTGGTCTTTTTCTTTAGGGATTTTCTTTTCTTTAACTATTTTTTGCACTTGTCGCAGGGAGAGGGACTGGGCAATCGTTGCTTCTAGGAGTTCCACCCGTTCCTCCTCAGACTCCAACTTAGCAATTTCCTTGGCTTTCGTGTATTCGATGCGTCCTTGTCGTAAGGCTTCAAGAATTTCCGGAGACAGTTTAAGCAGAGGAAGCCGATGAGTTCTAAAGGCTTCAAAAGAGAGGCTGCCAATGCTTTGAAAAACTGTTTCAATCACTTGCTGATATTCCTGGCGGACAGCGATGTCCGCCAACCCTCTTTTCGCTTTAGCCATTTTATTGAGTAAAGATATTACTGATTGTCTGTCAGTTTGTAACTTTAGTTCCAGAAGTTGCAAAATTCCCTCAGTTTCTTCAACGGGGTTCAAATCTTCCCGTTGTAAGTTTTCCATGAGAGCGTACTGGAGAACTTCTATGTCGCTGAGGGTTTGGATGACAACTGGCACTTCACTGAGTCCCGCTGCTTTGGCTGCTTTATATCGGCGTTCCCCCGCTACTAATTCATAACGGCTGTCTCCAAGAGGCCGCACGATAATCGGATGAAGCACTCCATGTTGTTTCACACTCTTGGTCAGTTCCGCCATTGCAGTTTCATCGAAGTAGCTTCGGGGTTGGAACTGCGAACGGGAAAGTTGGCTAATTTGAAGTTTTTCAGAAGCAGGGCAATTTTGATGAGAAAGATATGGAATATTTTGTGGGTCCATATGGCTATTCTAAATAGAGTGGGAATTGGTTAACAACGGTTGAGTCTATGCCATGACTTAAGGTACATCCTGCCAGTAGCTGCAAGAGTCAGCGAGACTGGCTGGGTGACGATCCCTCTCACCCAGTTAGAGGGATTTGTTGTTCGACAGATCACGCAGATAAATACAAGATCTTTTCAGACTAGATCTCCGATAGTCCGGACAGTTTTAGAAAAATAACTATAGAGCGCGTCTTGCAGCAGTTTGTCATTGAACCCACGTTGCACCCCTCATCTGTGCCTCTAGTCAAGCCTGCGGCATCGCTTCGCTTTAGACGTCGCTGGCTTAGTTCTTCACATGGATCTTTGCTGGCTTGGTTACTACTGATGTAGGATTATCGCGCAAATGTGAGAATTTATAGCATAAATTATGTATAATATAAGGTTGCCAATCGTTGGCTTTTTCAGAGAACTTTTGTTTTTCAAAAAGAAATAATTGCTTGATTTAAAACATTAAATATGCTCGAATAATTTAGAGATTTTATCTTAACAAATTAAACTTTAAAACCATTTTGTCTTCAAGTTAAAATACATAAATTTTAATTCGGAAATTCAGCTACACAGAAGAAATAGTTTGTCACTTTTAGTCAATTTAATGTTTATGGATTTAATGTCGGTGTTTGTGCAAAATAGAGTGTGTCAATTTATGTTTTTTGTGGCCGTGATAATCAGTCATGTTTTTTAAGCATTTTATTCATGAACTGATGTCTTACTAAAATGTATGTTTTATGAAACTTTGAGACAAGGGTGAATTAGGTTCTAGGGTACAGTGGGACATGAAGAGTTGGAACAATCACACCCATACCTCTCAAAATGGCATCGCGTCGATAGATCGGTTTCAGATTTTTTTAGCTCCTTCACCCCTGTTAATGATAATCTATAGAGGGATCGGAATTGTCTGACTACTGCGGTGCCATTGCGATCGCATTCTCAGACCGATCGCCAGAGAGAACCCTCCCTTTTTTTAGGATCCGTAGGGGTAAAACCCCTCATTGACCTAACCCATCGGCACTCTCAAAAGTATTCCGGTCCAGAAACCCCGTTCTAGGAGGGATAGTGGGGACTTTCACCCCAATTCATCCCAGAGAAACTGGGTTTTATTCCCTCATGCTCAAGGATACCCCAGACCCCTTCTCCCTGGATGGAGAATAGGCGATCGCCGATCCAAGGGACAGTTACCTTGAGATAAAGTGAAAAAATCTTTAGTCCCCCTCCATCTCATGCTTTAATAAGTAACTGTAACCCTTTGTCTGTAGCTTCTTTTCCCAGTTAACCTCAGTCCTTAATTGGCAATACACATCTGGAGGCCAATATGAAAAATTTACAGTTGCTCGATGAAACCATTCGCAACTTAGAGCAGGAAGCCAATCTAACGCGCATTAAAAAATTAATGCTTTGTCTGTGTCAAGGAAGATGGGAAAATAATGCTGACTTACTGGCCGCATTGAATTTACGGGACTTAATTATTGAAGTTTGTGAAGTAACCGGAACACTAGACAATCTTAAATTTTCTTTAGATGGAATCGTCAGCAATATTAATAAACCGCAACAATATGCCTTAGTTGCTAAACTTTTAATTTCAACTCTCGGTAAATTTTATGAAGAGGGTTCAACCCAGTCCGGACTATCGGATTTTCCACCCCCTCCGGATCTAGCGAACACCCTGGTCATTGTGTCTGATTTTACGAATGAGACTGAATTTGACCTGCCGAATCCGCCTGAATCCCCGAGTCCTATCCCGCGAGAAAAAATCTTTGATTTGCGGCTCAAAGTCGTTCAGCACACGAGTCCATTACGGGCAAAAATCCTGATATTCTCGGCACTCGATCGCCTCTTTGAATTTAATCGGGATGAAGACTGGCTCAACTTAAAAAAAATCCAGCTTGACGAACTGCTACAGCAAATTTATGAGCTATGTCCCAGTGCCGAAGCCCTGGAATCTCACTTATATGAAACCGCCAAAAACCTCCCCGAAGCGGATGAAAACTATCAATCGGCTGGGGTGATTGTGCAGTACATGACGCCGTTATATTCCCCACTCGGACAACTCCCCCGTCTCCTGGACTCGATCGCACCGGGGAGCGATCGCTGGAATGCCGCACCCCGGATAGAGGGGACTGAAGACAATAGCAGTCCTAGTCAAGGCTTCATCCCGGATGATGATGACGATAACGATTACAGTGAGATTATGGAGGAAAGTCAGGACAATAGCGATATATTGAGTGAAGTGTTACCAGGCATCTCGGCGAATTCCGGGAGTCTGAACGGCAGCGATCGCAAATTTTCGTTAAGCGCCCTCAAAAAAATCGATCCGGTTAAACAAAAACAAGAACTGGAGAAAAAACTAAATCTTAAAGTCAACCAGAGTGTGGAAGAAATTGTGCAATTTATTGAAAATCGCTTAAATCATCTCGAACGGGAAATTAGCGAGGAACTCGAACCTCTGGACATTGAAGACGGAATTTCTGTCAAATATGAAACGATGGGAGATTTAATCACCCAAGTCAAACAGGCTACTTCTCAATTCCTAGAACTTCTGATAAACTTAGAAGAAGCCGAAAGAAACCAACCCATTGAGCGAGAAGATAACTCGGGGTCTTAAAAACCGACCGGGAACAACAAGGGCAACCCTAAATCCAGGGATTAATGTCAGGGTAAAAAGCGGGGAAACAGAAATAATGTTGATAAATGTCGAAGAATTATTGCGGCGCTATACAGCAGGAGAAACCAATTTTAACGGAGCCAGTCTCTGGGGTGCAAACCTTCGCGGAGCGGATTTGATTGGGGCGAAATTACGGGGAGCGGACCTCCACGGAGCGGACCTAATTTTTGCCTACTTGAGCCGAGTCAACCTGAGTGCCGCCTACTTAGTTAGTACCAAACTCAGTGGTGCCAACCTCAATCAAGCCAATCTCTCCGGTGCCAATCTCAGCGATGCGGACCTGCATGGGGCGACCCTCCAAGGTGCCGATCTGCGCAAAGCCAACCTCAATTTAGCCAATCTACTGGATGCAAACCTGAGTGATGCGGATTTGCGCGGAACCACATTGAGTGGGGTTTGTTTACGGGGAGCCTGTTTGCGCGGGGCCAACTTCCGGGAGGAACGGCGGATCTACAGTGCGGCGAACTTGCGGGGTGCGGATTTACGCGGAGCCGATTTACGCGGGGTCAACCTCAGCGGTGCGGACTTGACGAAGGCGGATTTAAGTGGGGCAAATCTCACGGAAACGAACTTGCGCGGGGCGAATTTGGAACGGGCAAAAATGGCCTCAGCGATTGTCAACGGAGGGTTTTTGAGTGATGCCAATCTGTCTTATGTGGATTTGAGCGGGGCTTGTATGACAAATGTCAAGCTGGAACGATCGCTGTTGGGTGAGGCGAATTTGGAGGGCGCTAAACTGGATGTCGCCATCATCACCGATGCCAAACTGGGGAAAGCCAACCTCTCTGGGGCGAATTTAACCCGGGCGAATCTATCCCGGACGGATTTAAGTCGGGCAAATCTATCTCATGCGCTCTTGAATGAGGCGAATCTATGTGAGGCATATTTGGCCCGAACGAATTTAATGCGGTCTAATTTGACTAAAGCGAGCTTAATCCGAGCAGAAATGAGCGGCGCTAATACGGCTGGGGCGATATTTAGCCAGACGACGATGCCGAATGGGGATGTGCAGAATTAAACCGAGCGCCCAGTTGTAGTCAAACCATGAGGGAATCATCCAGGGAGAACAGGCAGATGACAGAGTATGATGCGATCGCCATCGGCAGTGGAATTGGCGGGTTAGTGGCAGCAGCCTTACTGGCTCGGTATGGCAAGCGGGTACTCGTTTGTGAGAGTCATAGCATCCCCGGGGGTGCGGCTCATGGGTTTGAGCGCCAGGGATTTCACTTCGACTCCGGACCCTCCTTTTACTGCGGACTGGGAGATTCCCAAAGCCTCAACCCCCTGCGCCAAGTCCTGGAACTCCTGGGAGAAGCGGTGCAAACCATCCCCTACGACCCCTTGGGACATTATCACCTTGGGGAGATTACCCTGCCCATTTACGGCAGTTGCGATCGCTATCGGGCCGAAATTGCCGCCATTACCCCCACCGGAGCTCAGGAACTCCAGGGGTTTGAACGGCGGATGTTGTCCTTGTATGACGCCCTCAAAGGCATTCCGACTTTAATCTTAAGAAGCGATCGCCAGCTACTCCCCGTCCTCCTGTCATACTGGCCCGCCTTGCTCCAATTACTGCCCCATATTCGGGAGATTCAAGGGTCCGTGGGTCAACTCCTCGACCGCGATGTTAAAGACCCCTTCGTGCGCCGTTTAATCGACCTGGAATGCTTCTTACTTTCCGGATTCAAAGCGCACGGCACGATCGCCCCAGAAGTCGCCTTTATGTTTGGAGAACGCAGTCGCAGCGCCATCGACTATCCAATTGGCGGGAGTACCGCCATTATCGAGGCCCTGGTGCGGGGCTTAACCCGATGGTCCGGGGAACTGCGCCTGAATGCTCATGTGGAGCGCATTTTAGTCGAAGCGGGGCGAGTCACCGGGGTGCGCCTGCGAAATGGCAATACCCTCCAGGCACCGATTGTCATTTCCAATGCCACAATTTGGGATACCTATAGCCATCTGCTTGCGCCGGAGGACCTGCCGGAGTCCTATCGCCGTCAAGCCCTAGAAACCCCGGTTTTAGATAGTTTTATGCACCTGCACCTGGGGATTAAAGCCGAAGGATTAACGGGATTGACGGGACATCATGTGGTGGTTCATGATGGCGATCGCGACCTTACCGAACCGGGAAATACCTGTATGATTTCCATTCCTTCGGTCTGGGACCCCAATCTGGCCCCACCGGGACATCATGGGATTCATGCTTATACGATGGAACCCTACCAGTCTTGGCAGTCCGATGTCAGTTATAAAGCCCGGAAGCGACTGCGAGCACAATCGCTATTTCGAGCCTTAGAACGGATTATTCCCGATCTGCGCGATCGCATCGTCCTGGAACTGATTGGCACTCCCCTCACCCATGCCAAATTCCTGCGGCGCGATCGCGGCACTTATGGTCCGGCGATCGCCGCTGGCAAAGGAACATTTCCCAGTATTCATACCCCCATTGCCGGATTATACCGAGTGGGGGATAGCACCCTTCCCGGCATTGGGGTGCCTGCGGTGGCCGCATCGGGAATCCTCTGTGCCAACACCCTCGTGGAACCCGAGCAAACCGCACAATTAGTGAAAACTCCCCGGACTTGACTCCGGGACCCCTTTCGGGTTTTGCCGGATCGGGATTCTTTACTTCCCTGGACCCATAAGCGATAATCATATTATGCTGATTCCGGAGTTGGATTGGGCATTATAGGTCTGAGGCTCCCCCAGTCCGGCAACGGGATGATCGAGCTGATAAAGGCACCCCGGATCGTGCCGGACCTCAACCCTGGGTTCACCCCCTGGGCAAGATACGCGATCGCAGATCGACCCATGAAGGATGAGGCTGCCGTTTAGGGATCACACCGAGCCTAGGGCGTCAGTATAGTAGAGGAAAGAGAACCCGTTTTCTTGACAACATCTCTACTCATGAGCAGCAAAATTGGACCAGAAACCGAGTTTCTTGTCCAACTTAGCCAATCAGGGATCGAGGCCCTAGGGGGGTGCGGGATGCCGCCACTTCCTTTCCTTGGCGATACAGTAGGCCATATAGCGAACCGATCACAGATCTATAGAATTATGGAGCGATCGCGCCACTCTTATTCCGTGCAGTTACGTCGTGCCAACATAAACGATTTCTTCGCCGGAACTCCCGTTTTGGTGGATCGGTTGAGTAACGAAGATGAGGGTGTCAGCATTCTATGAAATTGCGAAAGAAAATACTGATTATAGTCGGCACGACCTTATTAGGTCTAAATGTCGTGCTGTACGCTACAGCATCGAGTATTTTACTGGGAGACTTCAAAGACTTAGAACAGAAAGTCGTCCAACAAGATGCAGTCCGAGGCTTGCAGTCCCTCCAGGAAACCATTAACGAACTGGAATCCATCGCTCGATATCATGCGGAATGGGATCGAACCTTCACTTTCAATCCCCCCGGCGAACCCCCCACGTTTTCCAACTTTGGCAATGAAACCTTCGTTCAATTAAATCTGAATCTGTTGCTGATCCTGGACGAACAAAGACAGCCTGTTTTTAGCAAAGCCTTTGATTTCCAAGAAAAGGTCGAAATCCCCATGCCGGGGATGATTCAAGATTTAGCCTCGGCTTATCAACAACAACTTGAGAAAAAATTCACCGAAACCGGACACCACAACCACCCTGTCAGTGGCATTGTCCTCCTCCCCCAGGGACCGGCCCTGATTGCTGCTCAATCCATTCTCACCAGTCAAGGAGAGGGTCCGTACCGGGGGACTTTATGGGTGGGACGCTTTCTGAATCAGCAGGAAATCGATCGCCTCGCGGACCTGACCCAATTATCCCTGAAGGTTTACCCGATGAGCGCTTTGCCACCGGAATTGGACGGGGTGAGAACCAAGTTAGAGGAGTCGAACCCATACAAAACTCCCTCAGAACCGTTCCAGAGGATGGATTTAGGGAGCACCTCGCGATCGCCTATCGTGGTCAAGGCCCTCAGCGAGACGAAAATGGCCGCCTATACCGCGATTCCGGAGATCGCCAGCAATACCCCCTTGCTACTCCAAGTCAACCACAATCGCGAGATTTACGCCAAAGGTAAAACCAGCGTCCGCTATTTTATCGGTTCCCTGTTAGGGGTGAGTCTCGGGTTTAGTGGTCTAACCCTGCTGTTATTTGAAAAATTAGTCCTCTCGCGACTGACAATCCTCAGCCGAAAAGTCGAACGCATCGGCGACAAAGGGGACCTGTCCATGCGCGTCAACATTGCGGGTCACGATGAACTTTCCAGTTTAGGGATGACCATCAACGGGATGCTCAAAGCCCTACAAGAGTCCCAGTATAAGCTCAAAGAAAGTGAAGAACGCTATCGGTTGATGGCGGAAAACTCCACGGATATGATTTCCCGCCATACCCCAAAAGGCAAGTTTATTTACGTTTCCCCCGCTTGTCATTCGTTGTTGGGATATGAACCTGACGAACTGATCGGCTGTAACCTCTATGAATTTTTCCATCCCGAGGATGCCCAGATCCTGGCCAAATCCTACTTAGCAATGGTCAAGGGTCAAGTCAGTTACACGGTTAGCTACCGGATCCGCCATAAATATGGTCATTACCTGTGGTTTGAAAGTACCAGTCGCACGGTTCGCAATCCCCAAACGGATGAAATCGAAGAATTAGTCGCTATTTCCCGGGATATCACCGAACGCCATCAAACCGATGAGGAACTGCGGGAAAGTGAAGCCTCGATTAGAGCGCTTTATAAAATTACTTCTTCCCGTAAACTCAGCTTTGAGCAACGGTTGCAACGGTTACTGAGCATGGGAAAACGGCGGTTTGGGTTGCCTGTGGCGATTTTATCCCGGATTAAGGGCGATCGCTATGAAATCATTGCGGTTCAATCCCCAGACGATACCCTCCAACCGGGCGATCGCTTCTCCTTAAGTCACACCTACTGTCGCGAAACCCTCCGCCTCAAAGAACCCCTCTATTTTGAATCGGTCAGTGTCACCCGCTGGCACAACAACCCCACCCAAACCCCTTTTCCCCAAGAAGCCTATATCGGGACTCGGGTGATTGTCGGAGGCAAAATCTATGGCACCCTCAGCTTTTCCAGTGGCACCCCCCTCGGACGCCCGTTTAAAGCCGTCGATAAAGAACTGCTCAAACTCATGGCGCAGTGGATTGGCAGTGAAATCGAGCGTCGTGCTGCCGCTGCGGATTTAGCCCGGGCCCGAGACGAGGCCCTCGCGGCCACTCGTGCCAAAAGCGAATTTCTGGCCACCATGAGCCACGAAATCCGCACCCCGATGAATGCCGTAATTGGCATGACCGGATTACTCCTGGATACGCACCTCAACCCCGAACAGCGCGATTTTGTCGAAACCGTCCGCGCCAGTGGGGATGCCCTGCTCACCATTATTAACGATATCCTCGACTTCTCCAAAATCGAGTCTGGAAAACTCGACCTGGAACAGCAACCCTTTAACCTACGCTCTTGTATTGAAGATTCCCTGGATTTACTCGCCTCCAGATCTGCCGAAAAAGAAGTAGAGTTGGCCTATCTCATCGAACCCTCGACTCCGGAAATGATTATCGGCGATGTCACCCGAGTTCGTCAAATCTTGGTGAATTTGCTCAGTAATGCGGTGAAATTCACGGAAAAAGGGGAAGTGGTGGTCTCGGTGAGTGCCTCGGCCATTCCCCTACAGCAAGCGGTGGGAATCGGTACTGACAGCTTAGTCATCAAGGACCAGGAGAACGGAAACGGTCATTTTAACGAAGGTCCGCACAAGGTCAATCCCCCCTGTCAAATCCAATTTACTGTATCCGATACCGGCATCGGCATTCCCCCGGAACGGATGAATCGGCTATTTAAATCCTTTTCTCAGGTGGATTCCTCCACCACTCGGGAGTATGGCGGCACCGGGTTGGGTCTGGCTATCAGCAAGCGTCTGAGCGAACTGATGGGGGGTCGAATGTGGGTGGTCAGTGGCGAGGGACTCGGTGGCGACCCGGACCCGGCTTTTCAATGGCCGATCGCCCCCTCTATTCCTGAAACATTCTCCCCTCAAACCGATGAACAGCAAAGTATCTTTACCTTGACCGATGCCAAATCGGCTACACCCGATCTCCCCCCGACTGGCTCTACGTTCTATTTCACCGTGATCGCAACCCCAGCGGTCAATACTTTGCCGGTGGACCTGAATGGCACTCAACCGTCTTTGGCGGGTAAGCGGGTGCTGATTGTGGATGATAATGCCACAAACCGCCAAATTTTAACCCGTCAAGTGTTGTTTTGGGGCATGAAGCCCAAGGCAGCGAGTTCCGCCCGGGAGGCCCTGGATTGGCTCCAAAATTCGGAAATCTTTGACATCGCCATTCTGGATATGCAGATGCCTCAAATGGATGGCATTACCCTGGCGTCCTACATCCGAGGAATTGTCAAAAATCGCGAATTCCCCTTGGTGATGCTGACTTCTATTGGCAGACAGGAAGTGGATCTGCCGGATAAGGTCCCCTTTGCTGCTTTTCTGAATAAGCCGATTAAACAATCCTATCTCTACAATGTGTTGGCGGGAATCTTTGGGGGGGTACCGATTCTCTCTCGTCCTACTCATTTGCATGAGGTCGCCATTGACCCCCAGATGGCTGAACAAAGACCGTTACGCATTTTGCTGGCGGAGGATCATTTGGTTAATCAAAAGGTGGCGCTGCAAATTTTGCATCGGTTGGGCTATCGTGCTGATGTGGCGGGGAATGGGATTGAGGTGTTGCAAGCGTTGGAGCGCCAACATTACGATGTGGTCTTGATGGATGTGCATATGCCGGAAATGGATGGGTTGGCGGCAACTCGTAAAATTTGTGAAGAGGCCCGAAATGGCAGACTCCTAAACAAACCGCGAATTATTGCGATGACGGCGAATGCGATGCAGGGCGATCGCGAACTCTGTCTGGAAGCGGGCATGGATGACTATATCAGTAAGCCGATCCGAATGCCGGAATTGGTGGAAGCGCTGGCCCTCTGTCCTTTGGATTCTGACCCTTCCCCCCTGATGTCGCCGACTTTATCTCCAGGGGATTCGGATGCTCCCGGGTCTCAATTATCTGGGTCTAACTCTCAAGCTCCTCCAAATTCCCCAGTTCCGGCGATCGCTGACCCGGTTCTGAATCCGGCCACCTTATCCTCGTTACGGGAGATTGAGGCCCTTGAAGAGGTGATCGAGATTTATTTAGAGGAGTCTCCTAAGCTGATTGATTTGCTGACGGTGGCGATCGCCCAGGATGATAGTTTTGAACTGCAAGAAGCAGCGCACTCGCTGAAATCAACGAGTGCGGCAGTGGGGGCGCTGAGTCTGGCGGATCTGAGTCAGCAACTTGAATCGATTGGGCGATCGCATCACCGCGCGAACACTCCTCCCCCCCCAGAAGTCACCGACATTTTCTCCCAACTCATGATGGAGTACGAACGGGTTAAATCCGCACTCAACCAAGAACTGGAACAGGGGGAATCCACCTAGTTGGGTTTTTCGGAGATTGAGAGGGTATAGCTATGCTGTTCTCCCGCGAGATCGCCAATATAGATTTGATAAGTCCCAACAGTCCATAACCCGGACATTTCCGGCTGTTCTCCTACGGTACTATCGGCGAGTACACAAAACCGTCCAGTGGGACCTTCAATTAATAAGGTGGGCTCTCCAGCACTCTCGACTCTTAACCGGAGATAGGGAAACCGCTGTGCGACTTCCAGGGTTTGACTCGGTTGCTCAGAAATGCTGCCACAGTCACTTTTTTGCAATCCACCGGATGTCCCTTGGAGTTGGATGGGGTCGCTACTGAACTGGGGTTGCAGTTGGACCACTTCTGCATGAAGTCGATGGGGGGCGATCGCGGCTAAAAGCACCGCGAACAAAGGAGCAATCAGGGGGCGAGTGGGTCGTAGCATAAATTATTTCCCCTTCGGGTTTAAAAAACTTTTTTCGTAATCTCTGTTATTTACAGACGCTCGGCATTTTCATCCGTTCCGATCGCCAGAGGAAACTCAGGTTGGGGCAGTTCCCATCTTTTTCATTATAGATGATGGGGGAGATGGGGGAGATGGGGAGGATGGGGAGGATGGGGAGGAGTTCTCATGTTCGTAGTAACGACTTCAGTCGTTGCCCTCGTGTTATGGCATCAGCCATAACACGAGCAATCCCCAGGGTAAACCCAAACTCATTTCTGACTGTTCGTAGTAACGACTTCAGTCGTTGCCCTCCTGTTATGGAATCAGCCATAACACAAGCAATCCCAGGGTAAACCCAAGCTATTTCTTCATGTTCGTAGTAACGACTTCAGTCGTTGCCTTCGTGTAATGGCATCAGCCATAACACGAGCAATCCCAGGGTAAGGCGTAAAGAAGGCGATCGCCTTCTTCACGCGGATAACGACTGAAGTCGTTACTACGAACATGAGCAATCCTCCCCATCTCCCCCATCTCCCCCATCTCCCCCATCTCCCCCAATCTCCCCGGATAACAACTGTACTCAAAATCGTTATGATTATGATATTCTTGTAACGGTTCGTAAAGAATCAGGTGCGTTAATCGCCGTGAGCGTGCTTTCCAAGCCTACGCCTTATGCTGTTCGCGCCAGTTAACCCTCATAACATGGAGAATCAAACAATGACCGAAGGATGTATCCGCGTCGGCCAACAGGCCCCCGACTTCACTGCCACTGCCGTTGTGGATCAAGAGTTCAAAACCATCAAACTCTCCGACTACCGGGGTAAATATGTGGTGTTGTTCTTCTATCCCCTGGACTTTACCTTTGTCTGTCCGACGGAAATTACCGCGTTTAGCGACAGTCATGGAAAATTCAGCCAACTGAACACCGAAGTGCTGGGTGTGTCGGTTGACAGTGAATTCTCTCACCTGGCTTGGATCCAAACCGATCGCAAATCTGGGGGTCTCGGTGACTTGAACTATCCTCTGGTTTCCGATATCAAGAAGGAAATTAGTTCCGCTTACAATGTCCTCGATCCTGAAGCGGGTATCGCTCTGCGTGGACTGTTTATCATCGACAAAGACGGTGTGATCCAGCACGCCACTATCAATAACCTGGCATTTGGCCGTAATGTCGAAGAAACCTTGCGGATTCTGCAAGCGATTCAGCACGTTCAAACTCACCCTGATGAAGTTTGTCCCGCAGGTTGGCAACCCGGTGCGAAGACGATGAACCCGGATCCCAAGAAGTCTAAAGAATTCTTTGCCGCTATCTAATTCCGATTACTGGGATTGGTACCGGAGGCGATCGCGATGGAAACTTGATCGGCGATCGCCTTTTAACCTAATTAAACCCAACTCTGTCCCTAAGCTACTTCAGCCCGGATTGAGTTGGGTTTAAAATTTAGATATGATTTTTTTAATGAATTGGCTCAAGAGGTTTAAACCATGTTGACATCTACGGATTTTAGAGGATTACTCAATCAACGCTTTTTCAATAATTTTCTGCCGGTTCCTGCCCTCAATAAACTCTACACGGAAGTTTGCCCCCCTGATTTTCAACTTCCTCATGTCAATGGGGAGGGTTCGATTCGCCTTTCTGAATACCGCGAAAAACAACCTGTCATTCTCTATTTTACTCGCATTTTTACGGAAAAACAATATTGTCCCCTCTGTTTTCCTCACATTAAAGCCATGAATACGGCTTATGAGCAGTTTGTAGAAGCCGGTGCGGAAGTGTTATTAATTACCAGTACCGATGAACGTCAATCTCAAATCGTTATCCGAGATTTGGGATTAAAAATGCCGGTGTTGTGCGACCCGAGTTGTTTAGTGTTTCGGGCGTATGGAACGGGACAAGCTTTGGGGGCACCGTTACCGGGACAGTATCTACTGGATATAGAGGGTAAGTTACGGTTCAAACATCTGTTTTCATTTTTAGAACCGAATGCTCAAGTGAGCCGCTTGTTAGAGCAGTTACAGCAATTTAAGTTGCCACAACCGGCGGGGGTTTAAACGATTGGCGGCCTCATAGCTTCGAGTCGGTTAAAAACTGAAATCTTGCACCATTTTCAACACCGGCGGGGGATCAATCCCCCGCCTCATAGCTAAAGTCGGTTAAAACCGACTAAAAATACCATCCCATAAGACTTTCAGTCGGTTTCAACCGACTTGATTCTGTTAGGCGGGGGTTTGAAACCCCGCCGGTTGTGGCAACAGGTGCAAGATGTCGGTTTCAACCGACTTGATTCTGTTAGGTTTGAACCCCCGCCGGTTGTTGCTGTACCCAGTCCTAGGTGAGGGTTACCACTGGGGAGAACGGGCTAACAATTCAGCAACTGAGTCTGGATCTAAGGGTTTAGAAAAGAGGTATCCCTGGGCGAAATCACAGCCTAATCCTCGGAGTTTTTCTAATTGGATGGGAGTTTCCACCCCTTCGGCGATCGCAATCATACCCATTGTGTGAGCAATTCCGATAATACCGGGAACTAATCCGCACTGATGTTCTGGATCATCGATGCGCTGGATAAAGGAACGGTCAATTTTGAGGACATTGACGGGAAATTCTTCTAGGTAACTTAAGGAAGAATAGCCGGTGCCAAAGTCGTCAATGCTTAATTCAATCTGGCAGTTGCGAATTTGGTGGAGGATGTCCAGGGTGGCTTGGTTTTGATTGGCGATCGCACTTTCGGTAATTTCCAGTTTAATCATTTGCGGATTGATTTGCGTAGATTCCAGGAGTTCCCGCAGATGTTGGATAAATGAAAATTGCAGAAAATGCCGCACTGATAAATTGACACTACAAGTTACGGTGTCATTAATCAGGTTTTGATGTTGCCATGCTTGGAGTTGTCGAACGGTTTCTCCTAATACCCAGAGGTCAATTTGGGCGATTAAACCTGTTTCTTCGGCGATGGGGATAAAGTCGATGGGACAGATAAATCCCCGGGTGGGATGTTGCCAGCGCACGAGGGCTTCAAAGCCGTAAATTTTGCCGGTAGTTAGGGAAATAATTGGCTGATAATAAACTTTAAACTCTTGTCGTTCTACGGCCCGTCGTAAGTCGTTTTCAAGCTGAAGACGGTTTAATGCCTCATCATGCATCCCCGGATCGAAGAGGTAATATTGGCCTTTGCCTAGGGCTTTGGCGCGGTACATGGCGGTGTCTGCATCCCGGAGGAGATATTCGGGTTTTTCGTGGTAGAAACTGCCGAGGGTAATGCCGATACTGGCATTAATAAAGACTTCATAGCGGGAGAGTTGAAAGGGTTCGGTTAAAGAGTTTAAGATGCGATCGGCGATGGTTTGCGCGCGGTCGAGGGTGGGGAGTTCTTCCACGAGGACTGCAAATTCATCGCCCCCTAACCGGGCTAAGGTATCTTCTTCTCGGAGGGCGGATTGGAGGCGTTTGGCTATGGCAATTAGGAGTTCATCTCCGACGAGATGACCGAGAGAATCGTTGACGACTTTAAAGCGATCGCAGTCTAAAAAGAGGACGGCAAACTGATACTGGGGGTTGGCTTTTCGGAAGGCGATCGCCTGGTCCAATCGTTCCATAAATAAAGCACGATTGGGGAGATTTGTCAAGGGGTCATGAAGGGCTAAATGGAGTAACCGTTCTTGGAGTTGCTTGCGTTCCTTGATTTCCTGAATCAGCTCTTGATTGGACTGTTCTAATTGCAGGGTGCGTTCTTGGACCCGAGTTTCCAGTTCGGCATTGAGTTGCTGAATTTTTAATTCCGCGTCCCGGCGCAGGAGTTGGGTTTGGATGCGAGCTAAAACCTCTTCCAATTGAAAGGGTTTACTAATATAATCAATGCCTCCCACGTTAAAGGCTTTGACTTTATCAAAAGCATCATCTAAGGCACTCAAAAAAATCACCGGAACCTCGCAAGTGGCCTCATTTGCTTTTAAAATTTCGCAAACTTGATACCCGCTCATATCCGGCATCATGATATCCAGTAAAATCAGGTCAGGGACGACAATCCGACAGGCTTTGAGGGCCATCTGACCATTTAAAGCTTTGCGGACTTTATAGCCTTCCTCGGTTAAAATCGTGGCCAGATAGCGGAGATTATCTTGGGTATCATCCACGATTAAAATATCTTTTTGGAGCATTGGAACAGATTCGGCGTTCATTGGCCCTCCTGTTGAGTCAATTCCTCAATCCGATCAAACTGATAGTTATGGGCTAACTCGGCTAAGGCTTGGGATAAGGGGGCCAGATCCGGGGGAATTTCTTCGAGTAAGTGTAAAATCAAATCATCGCTGCATTGCATGGCGGCATCAGAAATCTGATGAATCCAACTTTCTGGCATCACTTTTAAAGCCTCCGGGGAGAGGGAATACTGGGGTTTAGAACTCTCTGGGTGGGAGCGGTTCTGGTTTGGGGAGAGGTCTTCATAAATATAGTCAATATTTAGATATTTGCCGATGGTTTCCAGCAAAAATTCTTCTTGAAACGGCTTGCGAATGAAGTCATCGCAACCGGCATCTAAAATCATTTTTCTTTCTTCCTCAAAAGCACTGGCGGTTAACGCGACGATGGTCGTTTTTTGACCCTGAGCGGTACTTTTAATCTGTCGGGTGGCTTCATAACCATCCATGACGGGCATTTGCATATCCATTAAAATTAAGTGAGGTTTCCAACTTTCATAAACCGCGATCGCCTCTTGGCCATTCTCCGCCTCTTGCACTTTAAATCCGATGGATTGCAAGATTGTTTTCAACAACAGACGACTTTCAAAGGCATCATCCACGACTAAGATGCGAGATTCCTTCCCCTGAGCTTGGGGGGCGATCGCCACGGCACGGCGCTTGGTTGGGCGAGTTGGAACCTCCCCCTCGCTACTCGGTGCGATCGCCACTGCAAAGGTAAACACCGTTCCTTGCCCCACGGTGCTGGTGACCTGAATATCTCCTCCCATTAATTGTACGAACTTTCGGCTAATTGGTAAACCTAGCCCTGTCCCTTGCTGAGATTTACGACCTGTTTCGGTTTGTCCAAAGGGTTCAAACAATTTCCCCATCTCTTCCGGGGCGATACCTGGACCCGTATCCTCAATTTCAAAATATAAACATTGCTTGGGGGAATCAGGGTCCGAAACATCCCCCTCCCCAGGATTCACCCCTAGGGGGGCATCTTTCACCTCAATCCGGAGGATGACGCGCCCTGTTTCCGTAAATTTAATGGCATTCCCCACAATATTAATTAGGACCTGACGCAATTTACTCTCATCGGTTTTGACAAACTGAGGAAGGGTATCGCACCCCTCAAAAATAATATCCAGTTGCTTGGAATCCGCCTTAAGCTGAAACATATCATTTAAAGATTTCAGCAAATTAATCAAATCAAAATTGACCGGATTAAAGCTCATCCTCCCGGCTTCAATTTTAGACATTTCCAACACATCATTAATCAACGCTAACAGATGACCGCCTGCGCGATTAATAATTTTTAAATGCTCATGATTTTCCGGTTTCAGGGAGGAATCCCGGGCCAGGATTTGAGTAAACCCCAAAATCGCATTCAGGGGAGTTCGCAGTTCATGGCTCATATTCGCCAGAAACTCACTTTTGGCCCGGTTAGCCGCATCCGCAGCGAGGGCGGCTTTTTGGAGGGCGGATGATTGTCGCTGAGTTTTTTCCAGTAACTCCGCTTGCTGGAGGGCGACTCCCAACTGATTGCCAATTTGAACCACCACTTTAATTTCCGCTTCCTTCCAATGGCGAGGACCACTATTTTGATAGCTGGCTAATAATCCCCAGAGTTTATTCCCGGAAAAAATCGGGACAATAATATAAGCTTTGGCTTGAAATTGCTCTAGGGTATTCAAGTAAGACTCATCAAACCCGGCCTGGTACACATCTTCAACCGCCAGATAAGTTAAGCCTGAATTCCACTCCTCGGTCCGATTGGATTGCATATAGCAATCTTCCAGGTCCACCATCTCTTCCTCAACCGCAGCCTCACCCTCGGTCAGTGGCAGCCCTGTTTCTGAGGAAACTTGGAGATTCTCCATTAAAGACATCCATTCGGGACCTGTGGATTCGGCCACCACCTCACCTCGCCAGTCGTCATGAAAATGGTGAACCAAGACGCGATCGCACTTGAGTACCTGGCGCAATTCCCGGGTGGTTGCCGAAAAAATCGTTTCCAAATCCAGGGTTTCGCGCATTCGTTGAATCACTTGGGACAGGGCTCGTTCCCGTTGGACACTTTCCTGTAGCGCTTCTTCCGCCTGTTTGCGTTCCGTAATATCCGTTAAAGTCCCCGTGAGTCGGTACGCTTCCCCCTGTTCATTTCGGATACATTTGCCCTTGACTTCCACCCAAATCCAACTCTTATCTTTCCGTTCCATGCGGTGGGTATGATAATAGTACAGGGGATTTTGCCCTTGCACATGGTCTTGCAGGGTTTGCATCGCCTCAGACAAATCATCCGGGTGCACCTTGTTAAACCAAGTGCTAACCCGATAGGGTAATTCCCCTTCCTCATAGCCTAAAATTTGCATCCAGACTGGGGAGTAATAAATCTGGTCATTTGTTAAATCCCAATCCCAAATCCCATCATTGGTCCCGGATACGGCTAATTTAAACCGTTCCTCACTTTCGCGCAGGGCATCTTCCGCCCGTTTGCGTTCCAGCAGTTCAGTTTTAGCTTGCTCAAACAGCGTACATTGTTGAATGGCGATGGACAATTGCACCGAAAGCTGCCGCAGAGATTCAATTTCCGATTCATGCCATTGTCTTTCGCCGCTACAGTGATGAGCAATCAGCAATCCCCATAATTGTTCCCCTTGTCGCAGAGGAACCACCAGATTCGCTTGAACTGCAAACTGACTGAGGAGTTCTACATGGCATTCCGACAGTCCTGCCTTGTGAATATTATCAATGGTCCGAATTCGACCTTGGGCGTACAGGGGAATATGGGTTTCAATGAAACAGCGATCTTCGATTTCAATCCCTTTGACAGACATCCAATCAGAACCCACGGATTCAACGGCAATCACCCCACTCCAATCCGGGTTAAAACGGTAAATTAAAATGCGGTCCGTGGCTAAAAATCCTCGCACTTCATTCACTGCGGTTTCCAGGACTTCTTCTAAGTCGAGAGAGGATCGAATCCGTTCCTGAATTGAACTGACCAGGCGTTCCCGTTTTAGCTGCTGCTGTAAGGCAATTTCCGCCCGTTTGCGTTCGCTGATATCGGTAATGGTGCCGAGATAGCCTTTGACTAAGCCATCATCGCCAATTTCCGCGATCGCCTGACCGATCGCCCACACCACCACCCCATCCGGACGAACAAACCGATATTCTGACTTAAACGGAACCCGCGTTTCAGCCGCTAAAAACCACTCCGATTGCACTCGCTTCAAATCATCGGGATGGAGATTGGCAATCCAACTTTTGCCGATCGCCCGTTCTAAAGAAAGTCCCGTCAACTCACTCCAACGCTGGTTAACATAAAGACAATTTCCCTGGGCATCGGTATGAAAAATACAAACCGGAGAGGCTTCAGCCAGGGTTTGATACCGCCGCTGACTCTCCTCTAAAGCCGCTTCCGCAGCTTTTCGAGGCGTAATATCTTTGTGTGTACCACTCATGCGTAGGGGGATGCCAGATGGGTCTCTTTCTACTACTTTACCGCGAGAGAGAATCCATTTCCACTCCCCAGACTGCGATCGCATTCGTAATTCCCGTTCATACACCGGCAGAATCCCCCCTAAATGGTCCTGTAATGCTCTCAGGGTCGGCTTGCGGTCCTCGGGATGTAACAAATCCTCCCAGATTTGATAGTGATTGTCAATTTCCTCTCCGTCATACCCCAGTATCCGTTTCCATTGCGGGTCAAAATAGGTGGTTCCCGTGGGAATTTGCCAATCCCAAATGCCTAAATCACTGCCTTCTAAGGCCAGTTGTAATCGCCGTTCACTCTCACTCAAAGCCGCTTCTGCGACCTTTTGACCAATGGAGGAACCTAACTGAGTGGCAACTGCCCCCACCAAGGCGATCGCCCTTTCATCTCGGGGACTTTCGGTGCGTTTAAAAAAGGTTAAAACCGCTAAAATCCCATTGCCTCGGATAATCGGGACAGCAAAACTGGCTTTTAATCCCTGTTGTACTGCCATTAAAGTATCAGCAAGGGGTTCAGTTTCCTCGGTCAAATTTTCAATCCATTCCGGTTGCCGAGACTCCCAAACCCGTCCGGGAAGTCCTTCTCCCAACCGATAGGTAACAGGTTCCCGTTGCAGTCGGAACGCTTCCACATCGGGTTCAGGGTAATACCAACCGGGACTATAGGTGAGGGATTGGTGATTTTCATCGGGAAGCCAAGCCTCTGCTACATCCCAATTAATGGTAATACAAATGGAGGGTAAGACCGAGGCTAAGGCACTTTCTAAATCCGGTGCATGACGGATGGCTTGATTGGTATCTAACAGCAGGCGAATTTCATCTTCACTTTGCTTGCGATCGCTGATATTACTAAAGGTACAAACCACTCGTTCCACCTGGCCCGATGAGTCGAGTTGCGGGTCCATATTCAGCAGCAACCATACGGTGTCTTTTTTCCCAAAACGACAGATTCCCGTGACTTGATTCTGCACCGGCTGACCTTGGGCGACTGCCTTATGAAGGGGATGCTGTTCTTGAATCGAAATCGTGCCATCAAGGGAAAGAATTTGCCAATTGAACTCGAAGGCATTTTTCCCTTGTAACTCGGATTCGGGAACATCTAACAGGTCACTTGCCAGGGGATTACTTAATACAATGGTGCCATTTTTATCCAGAAGTAAAACCCCAACGGACATATTTTCCACCAGAGTTCGGAATC
>JAABSJ010000054.1 GCA_011390515.1 Oscillatoria sp. | reverse complement strand
TACTACGAACACCGGAGAACGACTGAAGTCGTTACTACGAACTGGAAGAAACGACTGAAGTCGTTACTACGAACACCGGAGAACGACTGAAGTCGTTACTACGAACTGGAAGAAACGACTGAAGTCGTTACTACGAACACCGGAGAACGACTGAAGTCGTTACAAATGACCAATCACCAATGACCAATGACCAATGACCCCCCTCCTCCAATCTGCTGTGAATTAGGGAAAAGGGGACGAGAACTCGGATAATAAGAGGAGAAGGCATTCATCAAATACAAGGGAGCTATGACAAGAACTGGCATCGGCATTCGCACGGCTGTTTCCCACGAGCGCATCGTAGGTCAGATTCACGTTTATGATGGCGCGGGGAAGGGGAAATCCCAGGCGGCCCTTGGAGTCGTGCTGCGTTCGATTGGTTTGGGCATTAATACGCCCCTGCAAAGCAGAGTGCTGCTGTTGCGGTTTCTCAAGGGTCCGGCGCGGCATTATGAGGAAGATGCGGCGATCGAGGCTTTGCAACGGGGTTTTCCGCATCTGATTGATCAGGTGCGCACGGGAAGGGCGGAGTTTTTTGGTCCCGATGAAATTACGCGGTTTGACCGACTGGAAGCACAACGGGGTTGGGATGTGGCAAAAGGGGCGATCGCCTCGGGTCTCTATTCGGTGGTGGTTTTGGACGAAATCAATCCGGTTCTGGATTTAGGATTACTCTCTGCGGATGAGGTGGTTCGCACTCTTGAGCAGAAACCGGAACATCTGGAAGTTATTGCCACTGGGCGATCGGCACCCCCGGCTTTATTAGAAATTGCGGATTTACATTCGGAAATGAAGTCCCACTATCATGCTGGAGGGGCGGAAAATGGCATTGATGGGATTGAAATTTATACGGGTGCTGGAAAGGGTAAGTCTACCAGTGCCTTGGGTAAGGCATTGCAGGCGATCGGGAAGGGAATCAGTCAGGACCAATCCCATCGGGTGCTGATTGTGCAGTGGTTGAAGGGGGGAAGTGGCTATACGGAAGATGCGGCGATCGCCGCGTTGCGTCACAGTTACCCCAATCTGGTGGATCATCAGCGCTGTGGTGGGGATGCCATTGTCTGGCGGGGTCAGCAGAAAGAAATTGACTATGTGGAGGCAGAACGGGGTTGGGAAATTGCGCGATCGGCGATCGCCTCGGGACTCTACAAAACCATCGTCCTGGATGAACTCAATCCCACGGTTGACTTAGAACTGCTGGAAGTGCAACCGATTGTGGATGCTTTACTCCGCAAACCGAAAGACACCGAAATCATTATCACCGGGCGCTGTCAAAATATTCCCGCGTACTTTGAGTTAGCCAGTGTTCATTCCGAAGTCTTCTGTCACAAACATTATGCCAATCACGGGGTAGAACTCAAGCGCGGGGTTGATTTTTAAATTTTGTCATTTGTCATTTGTCATTTGTCATTTGTCCTTTGTCGGTTGTCGTTTGTCATTAAACGAAAGCCCCAATGACCAGTGACCAGTGACCAAGGACCAAGGACCAAGGACCAAGGACCAAGGACCAAGGACCAAGGACCAAGGACCAATAACCAAGGACCAATGACCAATGACCAATGACCAATGACCAATGACCAATGACCCCCTTCAACTAGCTGTTCCAGTGCGAACCAGCATCACGGTACAATCACAATTGCGGGCGATCGCCTCGGGGATATTTCCCTTGACTACCGAGTGCAGTAAACCTTCCCGACTGGCACCGAGGACAATCACATCACATTGGTCTTTTTGGGCCAAATCAATCAGCGCATCCTCAACCGAGTTGGCGCAGAGGGACGTTGAAATCACCGGACAGGTGACGTGCCGTTCCAGAAAAGCCAGAGCCTCGTCAAAGACACCCTGATCGGCCCCATAAGTTCCGGGCCCAAACACTTGACAGAGGCGAATTTCCGGATTAGAGGTCATCGATACCAATCCGGGGAGTAATTTCACCGTTGCTAAACCACTCGGCCCACCTCGGATGGGAACCAACCACCGTTGAAACGACCGAGGACGGGGGAGGGGGCGGTCCAGTCCAGTTGCCGAGAATGAAATCTTGCCTGAACGCTGGGTTTCCCGCCTGCGTCGCGAGGGGGGGAACGCGGTTTTGCCCATTTTCACCAAAATCGCATCACAAGGGGCTTGGCGAATGATGGTATCTGCCACATTCCCAAAAATCCTCCCGGGAGTGCCGGTACTGCCTTTCCATCCCATTAACACCAGGTCGATATGTCGCTCATCAATGGTTTCTAGCATGGCCTGGGCGACATCATGGGCGACGCGGACTTGAGTATGCACCGGCACATTCCAATCCCGACATAAGCGTTCGGCAAGGCGCAATAACCGACGAGAGGGAATCGTTTTGACGGGGGTTTCATCGGGGGATTGGTGAGGGGAGATGACAATGATTTGTAAACATTCCAGTTCATAGTTGCGCTGATGAGCGATCGCCACGGCCAAGCGCAGCAATGCCGGGGCAGTTTCCGGATTAGCCAGGGGGACGAGTAAGCGACCTTGACCTGTGGCGGGCGATCGCGTCTGATAGACCAGATAGGACGCTTCTGGGTGCGGTCCAAATCCCTGTTTTCCCGTGAGGCGATCGCTTTCGGCGCGAATGATATCCGTGCGCGTAATAATCCCCACCAGCTTTCTGCCTTCCGTTACCGGCACGCGGCTAAGATTGTAGCGGTTAAGTTGAAATAGCACTTCCATCAGGGTATCCCGAGGGGAGACTTTCACCGCCTGGGGAGTCATAATCTTTTCCAGAATGGTATCTGGCGGTAAATTCAGCTTAGAGATTTTGGCCAAATCCGACTGGGCCACCATTCCCACTAATTTCCCCTCATCTAGGACCGGAAATCCGC
Organism: Oscillatoria sp.; assembly: GCA_011390515.1. Taxonomy (GTDB): domain Bacteria; phylum Cyanobacteriota; class Cyanobacteriia; order Cyanobacteriales; family Laspinemataceae; genus Laspinema. Next base: position 25,841 of record JAABSJ010000054.1, on the reverse strand, counting down.
GATGACGAGAGCTAGAAAATGCCTGGACGACTTCCTCCACTGTGGTTTCGCGGGTTAAAGTTTCCACTCGGCGCTGCATGACATCTGCCGCGCGAATCTCACTTAGAATTGCATTCGGGGTGGCTTCTTCTTGGAGGTCAATGCCCTTAAGTTTGAGTAACTTATCATAGAGAGAACCGCTTTCGGCCATTTCCGCGACGAGGTAAGACACCACGGAAACAATCATCAGGGGGAGGACTAAATTAAAGTCTGTCGTAATCTCAAAAATCATCACCACAGCGGTAATTGGCGCTTTGGATACCGCACAGAAAAAAGCACCCATGCCTGCTAAGGCGTAAGTAGTGGGTAATCCGGCACCAAGGATCGCAAATTGCCAGAGGCCCACTAGATAACCTAAAGCCGAACCGAGAATCAGGGAAGGAGCGAATAAACCCCCAGGTGCACCCGTTCCAGCGGCAATAATGGTCAGGCAAAAGTGAGTCAGGAAGGCGATCGCCGAAGCGCCAGCGGTGGGGGTTCCGGTGATCAGGAACTCCCGCAAGCCGCTATTATTGCGAAATAACGGAGGCAACAGGGCGATCACCACGCCGCAAATCAATCCCGCCAGTCCCATGCGCCAAGGCAGCGGTATTCGCAGCACCTTCCGGTTAAATTTCAGACTCGCGAGAATGCCTTGGGTGAAGAGAGTCCCCAGCAAACCGGAGAGAATTCCTAAAATCAGGTAGAACGGGATTTCCGGGGCCGTGAATTGAGATTGAAAGCCCGTTGCGCTTAAATTTAAGTCGAGACTTTTTCCCCCGAGGATGCGGGAGACAACGGCCCCAATAAATGAGGCGAGGATAGCTGGACCCAGGGAGAAGGCCGAAATATCATGGAGGAGTTCTTCAACGGCAAAGAGAACGCCCGCGAGGGGCGCATTAAATCCAGCGGCTAAACCGGCGGCGGCACCCGCCGCGATCAGTTGTCGTCGGTAATCCGGGGATGTGGGAAACCATCGGCCAATTTCAGCCGCGATCGCCGCGCCGATTTGCACCGTTGGACCCTGCCGCCCCAAGGTCAACCCGGATCCCACTGTGATCACGGTACTGATTAATTTAATGAAGGCGACTCGTAAATCGAGGGATAACGGAAATCCAGCCAGGGCCGCCTTCACCTGGGGAATGCCACTTCCGGATGCTTCCGTGGCAAAGCGTTCGACTAGAAATCCCGCGATCACCCCGCCGATGAGTCCAATCATCGGCAACCCAATCCAAGAAGGCAGATTGAACGACGCATAAATCCGCCATCCTCCCAACCATCCCACCCCTTGTTTCAGGAAAACCGCCGCCAGTCCCGAGATCAAACCAATTAAACAGGCTTCAAACATGGCAAGCTGTTTGGGTCTCAGGAAAAACGCTCTAAGCCTTGCCACTACCCAACTATGCGAGGAAAGGGACTGGAGCCACATGATCTCGTTTGCTATGAGTATTTAAGTCAGGGAATTTGCATCAATGGTCATTTGTCATTGGTCAATGGTCATTGGTCATTGGTTTAATGACAAAGGACAAATGACCATTGATAAACAACAAATGACAAACAACAAATGACAAATGACAAATGACAATCAAATCTAATAGGTTTTTCCCGTCACCGAGAGGCCCTCTAAAATCAGAGAAGGGGTATAGCAAGCGCCATTCCATTCCGCATCCCCTCCGATGTCGATGACTTGTTTAAGAGCGGTATAGACATTTCCAGCCACCATCGTATCCTTGACGCGCCCGATGACCTGGCCGTTTTTGACCCGGAAACCGAGGTCTACATTAATCGAAAAATCCCCAGAAATTCCCGTAGAACCCCCGAGCATTTGATCCACAATGATCGCCTCATCTAATCCAGCAATCAGTTCGGTTAAAGACTTAGAACCGGGTTGAATCAGCCAGTTAAATAGACCCGGCGTGGGATAACTGCCTAAACCGGGGCGAAATCCGTTGCCGGTGGTGCCGATTCCTAGTAATTTTCCGGTGGTGCGATCGCTGTAGAACTGCTGGAGCACCCCATTTTGAATAAAAATAATCCGTTGGGTGGGGGTGCCTTCATCATCAAAGGGACAACTATAAGGCCCCGCATCCGGTTCTTGGGAAATGGTGAGAGACTCTGAAACAATTGGCGACCCGAGGCGATCGCTCCAGGGTGAGGATTGCTCCCAGACTCGCTTGCCATTGATGGCTTCTTGCACCGTTCCCCACAGCATATCCGCTGCTTTAGCGGTAAATAAGACGGGGATCCGGCCACTGGTTGCCGGAGCATTTTCCCGACTCCAGCCTAAGCGTTGCAAAATTTGCCCTGCCACTCCCCTAGGTTCTAGGCGTCCCCGTTGGGTTTGGCCGTCAGAGACACTCAGAAAATCTTCTGAGCGAATCCAGTCGGCGGAGAGATAGCAACTTAAAGTCGTGTCTTTATAGCTACAATCCAGACCATTGGAGTTAAGCAGGCGGGTGGTTTCGCAATCGCAATCCCATTCTCCATTGCAGAGAATTTCCGGGTAGGCATCGCGAATCAGAGCGATCGCCTCTTTTCCCCAGTCCAGCAACTGTTCCACCGGCACCATTTCCCCTAAATCGGGGTAAGATGCGGAACGGTTGTCCGTCATTTCAATGGTTTCCGGCTCTGCCAAGGTACTCAAGGCGATCGCCTTGTCCACCAAGGATTGCGGGTCTACCGGCCCATAAGCGACCGCTAAACCCGGACGCCCATTCTTCCAGAGTCGCAGCGCCGTGCCTTCAGATTGAGCACTTTCGAGTTGTTTGAGACGATTGGCCTCAAAATAAACAGGGCGAGAGTGCGATCGCGACTGAAACACCTCTGCCGCCTCGACCCCCGCTTGCTTTGCCAGATTTAAGAGCTGTTCTGGCAGTTCCTCTGTTTGCAAATGTTCAGACCCCATGAGAATTCAAGGATGAAGGATGAAGGGTGAAGGGTGAAACAGCTAGAGTAAAATCAGAAATATCTTTCCCCAACTGTTCACACTTGTAGAGCGCAACGGGATGTTGCGGACGAGACAAGACTTCACACTTCACAACTTTACGCTAAGTTGAGTTCCTGTAATAGCCAAAATCCTGCAAAAGATTCAGAATTGGGATCGGTTTGAATGGCTAAAAAATGCACCCCTTGGGCTTTATCCTTAGTTTCCGCAAATCCAGCCGCTTCTGCGCGAGTGGTTTGATCGGTTAAATTCGCCAGAATCCACCGCTCATTAAACCCTGTTTCTAAAACCACCTGTCCGGGTTCTTCCAGTTCGGGTTTCAAAAACCCTAACTCTAGTCCTGACATCCATCCCGCTAGGGCTTTCGCCCGGTTTGAGAAGACAATCATCCCCGGAATGATAGTTTCTGGGGTGATCTGAGGCACTAAACTTTTTTCACCTAAAATGGGGAAGGCTTCTCCAAAGCCAATCTCCCACTCGTTCATTTCTGCAAAGCTACCCGCCTCCAAGGTGACAAATGCCCAGCGATCGCCCTGTAGCGCATCGGGAAGGCGTTCCGGTTTCGGCGTTTCAAATTGCACCGAAGGGGTTAACCCGGCCCCTTGAAACCCCTCTTCTAGGGGATAAACCTTGTCCATCCGTTCCTGCAACCAACGGTACAGCGCGACAGTCCGCCGGGAGGGTTTGGAGGTAATTCCCAAATCCTTGCAGGCTTTGGTGATCATATTGTTCATCTGGCGACGGAAAAAGCGAATCTGTGTCGGCGGTTTGCCCGCAGTGGCGATCGCTTCATTGATGGCATTTCCTAACCACATCGAATTGACTTCGCTATTGGAACAATATTTTGAAAAGCGCAACAACTCTTCCGTGGAGCAGGTATCAGTCGGAGTCTCACAGATGAGCACTTCCCAGCGCTTTTTGCCATTCTCATCGAGAATCGGTTTGGAGTAAAAATCTAGTTCCCACGTTTTGCTCATCGATATTTTGCGCCGTTTTCCCAGCCTACTATCTCTATGAGCGATCGTATCATTAACTGGAGTTGATCTATGATTCATATTGACGGCTCGTTTGGAGAAGGTGGGGGTCAGGTCCTCCGGACTGCTCTGAGTCTAGCCACCCTCACGGGGACTCCCCTCACCCTCGATCGCATTCGCGCAGGACGCCCTAAACCCGGTTTAGCTGCCCAACACCTCACCGGGGTCCGCGCCGCAGCGACCCTCTGCAATGCCAAAGTTTACGGAGACTCCCTCGGGTCCCAATTTTTAGAATTCGTTCCCCAATCCCCCCCTCAACCGGGTCACTATCGCTTTGATGTGACCACTGCTGGGGCCGTGAGTTTAGTCCTACAGACGATTTTGCTCCCCTTAGCCTTAACCCCAGGAGAGTCTGTGGTGACCCTCTGCGGAGGGACCCATGTAGCCTTTAGTCCATCTTTTCCCTACATTCAGGAGGTTTATTTACCGGCGATCGCCCCCATGGGAGTCTGTGCCGAAGTTACCTTAGTCAAGTGGGGCTGGTATCCCCGAGGTGGGGGCGAAATCCAACTGCGGGTGACCGGGGGCCAGCCCCTATCCGGACTGAATCTCCAGAAACGGGGCCAACTCCAACAGGTGAGAGGATTAGCTGCCGTCACCGAACTCCCCTCTCACATCCCCCAACGCATGGCCAACCGCGCCGAAAATCGCTTGCGCGAGGCCCAAATGAAAGTCCAGGTCAAAACCTCCCGAGAAAAAGGAATCGCTCCCGGTGCGGGCCTCTTTTTAACCGCGCACTATAGCAATAGCATCGCTGGATTTAGTGCCCTGGGTAAACAGGGATTGCCCTCGGATCAAGTCGCCGATCGCGCCTGTGATGCCTTATTGGAATTTCATCACAGCAGTGCCGCTGTTGATGTCTATCTCGCGGACCAATTATTATTACCCGCCGCCTTAGCCACTTCTCCCACCCACTATCATGCCCAAGCCATTTCTTTACATTTAACCACCAATGCCGGAGTCATCGAACAATTTGGTCTGGCCAAAATAGAGATTAATCCCGACCAGAATCTAGTCTCAGTTTTCCCGCAATAGCTGATGTTTATTTGATGTTTTGCCATTAACTCAATCCCGTAAAATCATGCACACTGATTAACCATCATAGATTAAAATTTGGCGAAATTATCAGTTAAAACAGCGAATCAAACTATTAACAGAAACAAACCCTTTAATCGGAGCTTCTATCTCCACCCACGAGCGTTGGATTCCCCCTGGATCGGGAATATATTCATAATTTTCAACCAATTGAACTCGCCCATTAGCGGGAACTCCTCCGAGATACTCAGAAGGACCGGAAACAGCAGAACGAATTGCCAGACCCTGGGGGGTCACCAGTCCATTCACTTGGCGGCAAAACTGACCATTGGGAATCTCAGGCGTCTCGGCAACCGGAGATGGGGGGGTAGAAGTCGGTGGGGGTGCAGGGGGTGGTGGAGAGGGTCTGGCACTTCCGGAACAGTAGGCGAGATTGCCTCCACTATTCGGGGGACCATTGGAAATATACCCTTCAACAGGGGCCGTGATTTTAATCCAGATGCGACCATCGGAACCGACAATGGGTTCAGCATCAGGCGCTAACGTCACGGTGGCATTGGGGTCTACGCCGCCAATTTGGGTTTGATTGGGGTCTGGGGTGCGATGGACTGCCAGACCCCGACGTTCCGTGACACGACGGCACAGATCTGGGGGTTCTGCCTGTGCCAAGGGAGTGGCGATCGCCTTGGGGAGGGTGTTGGTGATGACACTCAGGATGGCGATCGGGATTGTCCACAGATTTAACAATTTCATGGGTTGAGTTTTGTCTCCAATTCCAACAGGTTCAGGTTTTAATTTTAGTAGAAATTCTTGATTTTAATGGGAAAGTTTTCAGGATTTTACCGGAATTTATATCGGTAATTGGCCAGGATGACAGGGTAAATATTTTAATCCATTGGAGGGTTTTTAGCTCAATTCATTTACCCTTTTAGTTGTAGTTATGTAATTTTGGGGCGGGGTGATGGAAAGCCGGAAACGACTGAAGTCGTTACTACAAACGGGGGAATAAACGACTTCAGTTTCCATTTCCCTGATCAGCCGTTTCTCACCCTCATCCTCGTGACTTGGCTGAAGCCAAGTCACGAAGTAACGACTGAAGTCGTTACTACAAACAGGGGAAGAACCGACTCAGATTCCCATCTCCCCATGACCAAGGACCAATGACCAATGACCAAGGACATAAGACCAATGACCAATGACATAAGACCAATCTCCTATCGACACATAATTAGACTATCTGTAGACACAAACCCCGATACTGGGGTCGTAATTTGTACCCATTCTCTTGCTTCTGAGTTGCGATCGCGGAGGATTTGATAATTCGGGACCAGACCCACCCGGGCTCTAGGGGGGACGACACCTAAAGAGGCGGCGGAACGGGTAGGTTCAGCACGAATGACCAATCCATTCGGTGCCTCTCGACCTTCTACTTCACGGCAGAGATTGGCGGTTACGGGAGTGGGATTGAGGGGATTCACAGAAACGGATCCATTGCAGTAGATTAAACTTTCCGTGGGGATATATCCGACGATTGGGGATGAAATTTCAATCCAAGTCCGGGGTTCACGATTTTGATCCGGCAGAAGTTGAGCATTCGGTGCGAGTAAAACTTGAGCTCCGGGTGCTAATCCACCGCGATTGGTGGCAAATCGGTTGGCATCAGCATGAACGCTGATGCCTTGGGGGGCCAGATTGGGGTCAATCCGACGACAGAGGGAGGTGCCGAGGTTGGGAGAGGGGCCAGGGGTGAGGGCGGTGCCGGTACAGGGGACAAAATTGCCGGAACTTCCGGGTTCGCCGTTGGAGACGTATCCCCGGACAGGTGCCGTGATTTCAAACCAGACTCGTCCATCGGGACCGGGAATTTGGCGAGTACCGGCAGCGAGGGTGAGGGTCTCATTAAAACCGACGCCTCCGATCGCCGCCGAGTTGGGGTTGGGTTGGGAACGGATCGCCAATCCCTGTTGTTCCGTGACTTGCCGACAGAGGGTCCCTGTTGCCTGCGCGAGTTGGAAGGGGGATTGCGCGGTGGTGGCGGGGGTGTGCAATCCCGTAGTGGCGATCGCCCAGAGCCCCAATCCTACCCCTAGAATGGTCCGATTTTTTAACGGTTTCATCACTATCCTGATTTCCCTTGCGAAACTTTATTTTAATTTTAGGGAGCGATCGCCACAAACGGAGACCTGTGTTGGCGGTGACTTCCCAACTTTAGAGCGATCGCTTTTGTCCGGATAATGTTTCCACTCTTGAGTATTTTTCAGCTAGGGTGTCAAAACTTTCCACCCCATTACAAGGGCAATCTTGCTATCTGCTCCGAATCCAGAGGGCTTTTTAGCACTCTATGTTATCACCCACCTATCTACCTTTGACAAATTTTATGAAGATTGTTAAAAAGGACATCGATTCGGCAGTCTTGGAAGGAATTCTCTCCGCAGAACAAGGTGAATCCTTCTGGAATGCACTCCAAAAGCGAACGAGTAACCGCCCTCAGTTTAATTTCGCCAATGTTGCCTACTATTTTGGGGCATTCATTGTGCTTTCGGGAATGACTTGGTTTATGTCCCTAGCTTGGCAGGAGTTTGGGGGTCATGGTTTGTCATTCTTAGCTTGCTTTTACGCTTTTTTGTTTGTCATGGCTGGTAAAACCTTATGGTTTCAGCAAAATTTAAAAATCCCGGGTGGACTCCTGTTTACCATTGCAGTTTGCATGACTCCCCTGGCTGTGTTTGGAGTTATAAGTCAGGTACAATCATGGCCTATTCCCTATATTTACGATGCTTCTTCTACCTACTTTGTTCACGAACACAGTGTTTATATTTTGATGGAAATAGCAACCATTTCAATGGGGTTTATCACATTAAAATTCATTAAATTTCCTTTTTTGGTTGCTCCAATTACTTTGGCTTCAGGATTTTTATACATTCATCTTAAGGCTGTAATTCTTCTTTATACTACCGGGAAAAACTGGTGGTCTTACTCAGACTATTCTTCGCTATTTTTCTGGTTTGGATTGATTTGTTTGATGGTGGCCTACTGGGTGGATGTAAAAACAAGTCGCATAGAAGAAGATTATGCCTTTTGGCTTTATTTATTTGGCTTGATGTCGTTTTGGTTTAACATGACCTTCACGGGAAGCATCTTTTCTTTACAAAACCCTTTCATCTATTTATTCATTAATCTTGGCTTGATTTTGCTGTCAGTTCTGTTGCAACGACGGACTTTTATTGTATTTGGAACCCTAGGCGTTTGCTATTTTTTATATGATTTATTGTATGGGATGTTGCAGGGTTCTTTCGTCTTTCCGTTAACCATGATGGTGTTGGGGCTGTTGGTGATTTATGCCGGGATTCAATATCAGCGCAATGAGGAGGCGATCGAGCGATTGATAGTGGGCAATCTGCCGATGAGTTTTCGAGACATTTTACCTCGTCGGCGTTCATAATTTTTTAAAGCCTAAGTCAGGACTTACGCAATCTTTAACATCAAACCCTAAAGGTAGAGGCGATTCGCGAATCGCCTCTACCTTTAGGATGAATTATCAAAATCTGTGTAAGTCCTGTAAACATTTGGGGGGTAAATTAAAATTGTTTAAATTTTATAGAAAAACAATAAAAATTTTAGGCAAGAAATCAATGATATAGAATTAACTAAGTAAAACAATAAACCGGGTTTCTGGGGAAATTTTGTTGCTAATCATCAGCATTTGGGTTAAGAAACCCGGTTTATCTTACCTCTAATGGACTGGCGTCCTCGGGGGTTTACCGGAGTTGAATCCAGGGTTCTTAATCATTGAATCCGGTTAAACTGTCTGCGTAGGGATTAATAAATTCCGGTTGGAGTAAGGCCGGGTTTTTGCCGTTTTCCGATTGTTTTTCCCGTTTTGCCTCTTGTTGGTAACGAAGCACTGGGATCTGCATTAATTCTTGTTGATAAATTTGGTAAATCCGGTTTAAGGAAGTCGCTATTCTATCCCAACTGGCTTTGTCTGTCAATTTTTGAGCAACTTGTTTAATCAGTTCGTCCTCTTCGCTATTGTGGACGAAGGATTGGAGACGATCGCCATCAGTAAAAACGGTGGCTTGATAAACTTCTCCCTGGCACCACCACAATTCCCCCTGACTGAGCAACCAAGTCAGCAAGTAGGTTTCTGCATATTGTTCCGTAACCCAAGTCGAGATTTGCATAAACTCCATTTTTGGTCCATTGAAGGGTCAGCGTTGACTTTGGCGATCGCAATCGCTCGTCACTATATCTCAAACAATTCCCCTCCATCCGGTTACTCTGAAGAAAATTTTTGTTAATGGCTTATGATTAGCGAAAATATTTGACCCTCATTCATCGCTATGAACCCGCCATTTTCTCCTAAAACAATTAATTATTCCCAGGTGATTCACCTGAGTCACCCGATCGCCCCCAATATCCCCCAATGGCCCGGAGACCCTCCGGTTGAGTTCCAGGCGATCGCCAACTTAACAACCGATGGCTATTATTTACGCCGCTTTGCCATGGGAGAACATAGCGCCACCCATCTGAATGCACCCAATAGTTTTTATCCCGAAGGAGTCGGAATTGAGGCTTATGCTGCTGAATCCTTAATCGTCAAAGCTGTGGTGATCGATATCTCTGCCGTGGCGGCCCAGAATCCCGATTATACCCTGACTTGCGCTGATGTCTTGGCCTGGGAAGCAGAACAGGGAGAAATCCCTGCTGGGACCGTCATCTTATTATATACCGGCTGGCAGCACAAGTGGTCCGACCCCGATGCCTTTATCAATCAGCAGCACTTTCCTGGTTTTGCACCAGAAACCACCGGATTTTTGCTCGATCGCCGTCAGATTGGCGGGGTAGGAATTGATACGCATGGGGTAGATGGGGGACAAGATTTCACCTTTGCCACCAACCGGCAAGTGTTGGAACAACCGCGCATTGTCCTGGAAAATCTCACAAATTTGGACCAGTTGCCCCCCACGGGAACAACCTTGGCGATCGCGCCGTTGCAGTTAGTCCAGGGTTCCGGTGCTCCCGCCACAGTGTTGGCATTTTTGCCTTGAAAATAGCCTGGGTTCTCCCAGGGGTGCTCCCGAGAGGTTCACAACATCTCCCCCGGGTTGCCATATCCATTGCGATCGAGCCATTTCAATAATGCCTGTTCCAATTCCGGGGAAAGTTGCACCGGCAAGGTTCCGGACCGAACGTGCAAATCTCGTTGAGCAAAAGGAATTTCCACTCCGATATGGTGCAGCAAGGCGAAAATCCGGAAATACAAATCGCTTTTAATCCCAAACTGCTGACTCGGTTCCGAGATCCAGATCAGCAGTTCAAAATCTAAAGAACTGCTGCCAAACCCTTTGAAAAACACCCGGGGTGGGGGAACTAGCAAGACATCCGGATGTCCCTTGGCTGCATCTAATAGGGCATTTTCGACCTGACGAACATCAGAAGTATAGGCCACGCCAACGGGCAGATGCAAGCGAGAGACCGGGTTGCGGTGGGACCAGTTAATCACTTCGGTTTCCAAAAACCTGGAATTCGGCACAATGATAAAAATCCGGTCTAAGGTTTGGATGGTGGTACTACGACCCCCAATGCGCTCAATGGTCCCGACATATTGACCGACTTCGACAAAATCGCCGATTTGAATGCGACGCTCAAAGACGAGAACGAGGCCACTGCCAAAGTTTTTGGCGATATCCTGAAAACCGAAACCAATCCCCACACCCAGGGCACTGGCAACGATGGTGAGGGAGGTGATATCGAGTCCCCAGAGTTGCAGGAGGACGACGCTGCCGATGATGATCAGGGAGTATTTGGTGATGATGGAGATTGCTTCTTCTGCACCCCGATTCAGTCCGGCGAGTCGCAAAACCCGCGATCGCAGAGCATTGGTTGCCATTCCTGAGATGGCGACTACCGCAATCAGCATCCCTGTGATAATCAGCAGATCGATGACGTTGTAAGAGCGTTCGGTCAGGGTGATAATGGGGGTGGTAAAGGAGGTGACCAAGACGCTGGTGATCCGGTAGCTCCATTGCCGGGTGAAGGGGAAGAGGTTGGCAATATAAAGAATGGTCCCGAATACCAAGACGATGCGGAAGAGTGTCCCGAGGAGGGTGAATAATAAATCGATCGCCCCGATGGAGTTGTCGGTTTCTCCCTCGGAGTTTGTGCCTCTAAGGCGATCGCGTAAGGGTTGGCGATACCGTCGCCACAGTTGGGTTAATCCGCGATTTAGGACCAAGATGGCGATGATAATGGCAATGGCATGAATCAGCGATCGCTGGATAAATCGACCCTGCCGTTCTCTTCTAGATTGTTCTAGGGCCTCTTGAATATCCCGCATCCAAACTTCAGCTTGCGCTTGGGGGGTGAAGTTATCCTCGGTATCCCCGGCAGTGACGGTGACTAAGAGGCGATCGTTGAGATAAATTGTGGGCAGTTGATTTGTTTCGCGCACCTCTAGTTCAAAGGGCATGGCCGAATCTGCAGCGGATTGGAGCTGAGTTTCAATCACGTTGGCGCGAACATCGGCGGGATATTCCCCCGCACGAGTGACAAAGAACAGGCGTCTCCCATCCAAGCTCACAGCAGCTTGTGCTTGTTGGAGTTCCTGATTGAGCCATTCCGACCGAAATTGGGCGATGTAGGGGTCGGGTTGCGCCCTGGCGATCGTCTCCTGGAACTGTCCCATTGGCGCAACCCACTTCAGAGGGGAAGGGTTTACTGTGGCTCCAGCACTAGCCATCGGAGTTAGGGACAGGAGTCCGATCAGGGCAAGCAAGGTGATGACTGTTGCCCCGAGCAAGGGTTTAAAGTTCCCAATTCGAGAGGGATTAACGGTTCTTCTTGGTTTCACGAGGAAGCTCAATGGCTTGATTTTGGACTCACCCGACATCGAAAGTCGATTTTAGTTGTCCTTATTTTGCCATTCCCTAGAGGAAAACGGACTCGGTTATTCCCGCGTTTTTTGTATTTTAAAGTTCATACCGGCGAGGGGGACCCTTGGAAACAACAAGAGGCTTTGTTGCTTTATTTGTAGCAACAAAGTAACAAAGCCCTAGGGAGGGGATCACGGATGGAACAGCTCTTGTTCCTAGAGAAAATAGCTGATTTTCTGCTGGAAACTGCTACTTTTTTATTCTGTTGAAGGTGCAATGATTTTTTTTTGACAAAGTGCAGTTTAATTAATTCTTAAGATTTATTAAACCCTGAACTTGCACCGCAAAACAACCCCCGAAAATGATTTTCAGGAAAATTAATTTACAAAACTGTACGGATTGGGGGTTGGAATCTGAGTATAGAGCTTGAATAAGTACCCGGTTTTATCGGGCGATCCCCTGCATTTCCCATAAAAGAGGGAATGTTGCAAGAAGACCCGTTCTGCGAAATTTCGGTTCCCTAGAACGGCATTTAGATTGCAATATTCTTCAGGGATTAACCTGAGTTGATCAGGAAATTCCGTAGAAACACGGGAGGGGCAGGATTGATTGCCAAGAGACAACCATCATTTAGGTGAGCGAGGTGATTTCTGCTAGACCCCTGGCGGTTGTTCACAGAAGAGGACCTGACCACCTGAAGGGTATGACTTTCTTCAAAGGCGTTTCCCAATGACGAACCCTATTAGGGGAGGATCTGGGGGCTTTTTTATGCCCAGATTGGGTCTGAATTTAACGCTTTGTCCGACTCAGGAGGCGAACAATGAACATTCAACAGCTTGCAATTGGCACCTTAGCGGCCATTGTCACAGCAGATTTAATCCAAGATGCCAGTGTCAGTCCCGGTGGACGGTCCCCAGCACTGGCATCCCCACCTAGTAACGAACTCCATGACCCTCACCACCCTGGCGAGGATGCATTACAGCACTATGCAGCAGTCACCCCGGGCGATCGGGACAAAACGCTGGATCCGAGTCTAACTGACTTTAATCCTCGCGATCGCAGTTTGAGGGCCTCTGTTGTGCCTCAAATGCCATTAAACGACCTAGAAGGTCACTGGGCTAAAGAATTTATCGAAGAACTGCAAGCTCAGGGAATTATTTTCGGCTTCCCCGATGGCAGTTTTCAACCGGATGCAGCGATGACCCAGGCTCAATTTGCAACAGTGTTGCAACGAGCCTTCCAACACAGCTCTCTCGGACAGGATGAGCCGTTGCGTGCAGAGGTTCGGGAGGATGACGGGGGGCAAACTGCGATCGCCGTCCCATCGTTCAGGGGATGGATGGAAGCTGATCCCAACCAAGGGTTTCAACCCAACCAACCGCTTCCCCGATTGCAAGTGTTAGTCGCCCTAGTCAATGGCTTAAACTTAAAACCCCCCAGGGACATCCTCGGCAATGTAGACACTTATTTTTCATCATCGGTATCGATTCCGCATTATGCACAAGAACCCCTAGCGGGGGCGATTCTCCTGTTGCAGAAACTGCAACAGCATCGGCTTCTGTATGGCGGGACAATCCCAAATGACTGGTTTTCCAATCCCGATCGCATCGCCACCCGTGCGGAAGTCGCCGCTTTTATTTACCAGGCCCTGGCGATCATTGAGGCAGAATCCTCTCGCACCGAGGTTTCCACGGTTTCTAGGTCTCAATCTTTAACCCCCACCGGGGAAAGTCTGGAAATAACTGAATCCCTGTTTCCCACCGTCCCAGCAGAAAGCGTGGTCACTCTGTTTCCTAAATCACCGGAAACCGATGAGGATCCGGAAGAGTCCCTGGACAAATTCCATCAGAACGATCGCCCCGCAGTCGAACCCCCATTCTCCCCACCCAGCAATCATTGGGGGATTGGGGGCGAAGGATTTGTAATGCCTGAAACCACTCTCGAACCTTTCCGGGATCTCGACTCCCAAGCGGTTCCCACGGATGAAACCGTGCCGGTAGGCGATCGCTTTCAACCCACTTGGGAAGGGCGGTCCCGCCCCTCCGAAAGCCTCAACGCCCTATTACCCCCTCGTCCCGTTACCCCTACCCTGTCTGAAGCGTCCGCAGACCCCCTGGAAAGCAGCATCAGCCTCCGTTTGGAAACCTTACGGGGCAGAATTCAATCGACTCCCGCCCCGGACCCAGAACTGCCCCCCCTAGCCGCAGCCGGTTCCTACCTTCCCGAACCCGCCGAACTCTTTCAAGGCTATATGTGGCCCGCCAGAGGCGTCTTTACCTCCGGTTTCGGAATGCGTTGGGGACGAATGCACAAGGGGATTGATATTGCTGGACCCATTGGCACGCCGATTATGGCAGCAGCAACTGGCATCGTCACCTTTGCAGGCTGGAATTCTGGCGGATATGGCAACTTAGTGGAAATTGAGCATCCCGATGGCAGTCTCACTCGCTACGCTCACAATCATCGCATTTTGGTCAGCCCTGGTCAGTCGGTGATTCAAGGTCAACTGATTGCAGAAATGGGTAGTACGGGCAATAGTACGGGTCCTCACTTACATTTTGAACTCTATCCTCCGGGTGACGATGCGGCGGATCCGTTGGCCTATCTTCCCGGCGATCGCCAGAAGCTGCGAATCGATTCTACAGTGGGACAAGCGGTCTATTCGCGGTGATTGGTGATTGGTCGTTGGTCATTGGTCATTTGTCATTTGTTGTTGCTCATTTATTGTTGGTCATTTGTTGTTGCTCATTTGTTGTGGGTCGGTGAGTATTCAACAACTCAAAGGACAAAGGACAAATGAGCAATGACCAATGACAAATGACCAATGACAAAGAACCAATGACAAAGGACAAATGACAAAGGACATAAGACCAATGACCAATCACCAGGATGAACTGGATGGGACAGATAACGCTTTCACCGTTTCAGGATGTCGTCCCAGTTGTCCTGTCATTAATCGGAGGGCCAACTGCTTGACTGGGGGAAGGGTTCGCAATCCCCATAATCCAAGATGACGGAGGATAACTGCTGGTAAGAATTGATTAGAAAAGAGGCGATCGAGCAGGTCAGTAAATCCTAGAATAGTTAGATTTTCCAGTTTTCGCCACTGTTCATATCCTTTGAGCACCGCCAGGGAACCGATATCTTCTCCCCTGTGATGCGCTTGACTGAGAATTTCGGCGATCGCTGCTGCATCCCGAATCCCCAAATTTTGCCCTTGTCCCCCCACGGGATGACAACAATGGGCCGCATCTCCAATTAAAGCAAGACGGGGTTGCACATAGCGACTGCTTTGCATCAGTTGCACGGAAAACACCCGGCGATCGCTAATCGGTTGTACCCGTCCCATTTGTTCCCCATAACGTTTTTGGAGTTCCACTAAAAATTCAGCCTCATCCAAGGCAGCTAAAGCTTTGGCTTCTTCATGGGGTGCAGTCCAGACAATATTACAGCGATTTTCCGTTAGGGGTAAAATGGCAAAGGGTCCGCTGGGCCAAAATCGTTCGTAAGCAATATTGCCGTGAGGTTTTTCCGGTTTAACTTGGACTGTAATACAAGATTGCCAATATTTCCAACCGCGAGTTTTGATGCCTGCGGCTTCCCGAATTCGCGATCGCGCCCCATCAGCCGCAATTAACACCCGAGTGCGAATTCGTTGGGTTTCCGGGTTTTCCTCAACCCGCGATCGAACTTCTACCACCACGCCATCCGATTGGTATTCCACCCCCACCACCTCCGCTGGACATTTCCAGGTGACATTGGCACAATCGGTGAGAAAATCTTGCAACGCCGTAAGTAATACCTGATGTTCCCCCACATAACCGAGGGTTTCTCGACCTAAATCACCCGGTTGAAAGCGCACCCCTTCTTGTCCAGAATCCGAGAGACTAATTTGATTAAATGGGGTAATTTTCGGTAAAATCTGCTCCCACACCCCCACCGCCTGGAAAATTTGCCCGGACAACAGGGACAAAGCATAGACTTGATTTCGGGAAGCGGCAACGGAAGGAGGCAATGCCTCAATTAGCACAACTTTTAAACCGGAATCTTTTAAAGAGGCGGCTAAAGTTGTGCCAGCAATTCCACCACCGGCGATCGCCACATCATAATCAAAAGCCGATTCCGATCCGGGAGTGACCGTTGTTTCGCGAGTAAGCTGCTGTAAGGGCATGGTTATCGAGGGTTCTCAAAACAAATAAAGATAGGTCCTATTCCTTATCATTGTGCCGCAAATCGCAATTTCAGGCTAGAGGAGGATGGGGGTCATTGGTCATTGGTCCTTGGTCCTTGGTCCTTGGGGGATGAAAACTTCAGTCGTTTCTTCCCCTGTTTGTAGTAACGACTTCAGTCGTTACTCGTGACTTGGCGTCAGCCAAGTCACGCACTCTGCGCTTGTATGGGGACTGGGGAAGTTACAGACCCTGCCGTGTGATGCCTGAAGCCATCACACGGGCTTCTTGGGACTTAAGCACCTGCTTGGGTCACTGGATGCTTTGCCTCCACAGGGGCGTTACTTGGCTGAAGCCAAGTAACGCGGAAACGACTGAAGTCGGGACGTTGAACGGGGGAAGAAACGACTGAAGTCGTTACTACAAACGGGGGAGGGAACGACTGAAGTCGGGACGTTGAACGGGGGAAGAAACGACTGAAGTCGGGACGTTGAACATCTCCCCCATCCTCCCCATCTCCCCCATCTCCTCATGCTTCCCTAAAATTGATACTCAATTCCCGTGACGAAATCGACCCGCAAATTGGGATCATCCAGAGAGGGGTTACTAGCATATCTCAAAATCAAGTTGTTATTAAACGACCACCCTTTAATAATAGGAATTCCTAGGGTAGTCGAAGATTCCATATAATAGTCATCCAAATCAGTAATGGGCAGTTCAAAGGTTAGAAACTGACGTAGGGTGAGAAAATCAAAATACACATCTTTATAGCGCATCCGATACTGAGCTACGGGAAAATCCAAATCATCCTGGCGGCGGTTGGAGTCTTCATAACGAATGCCTAGACCTAACTGCATATCAAAGGATTGGTCAGGACCTGCGCGCCAGATGTTAATCCCTGGACCCGTATATAAATTGGTCCGAATATCAATCTGATCCGGTTCATCCCGACGGACTAAGGAACTGATAAAATATTGATAGCGTTCCGTGGCATGATGGCGATATTCTGTATCAATTTGACCCTTGATTTGATTATCGTCTTCCGGAGAAACTCGACTATCATCATAGTCATTGGTGAAACTGATTCCGAAATCTACTTGATCCGTCGGCCATTGGCGTTCCAGTGCGAAGTTAAAGTTGGTTTGACTGGTGATTTTTGTCCCCGAAAAGAAGAAAGCACCAAGTCCCACTCGACCTTGCCACCCGGTGGGTTCAAAGGGAAAGATGGGGCGAGATTCTTCCAATTGAGTGCGACTGGCAATGTCACGACTTTCTGATAAAATGGCTAGGGAGCGATCGCCGAATCCAAGGGTGTCATAAGAGAGGGCAATCTCGGCTAATAAGCTGGATTTTACCCCGGGGTCATCTAGGCTATTTGCCGTTGCTAATGCGTCCGAGAGCAAGTCCGCAGCGGTTTCCGGTTGTCCGAGTTGAAAATAGGCTCGGGCGATCGCAGTTTTGGCCCTCACCCGCACCGAGTCTGCTTCGATATCATTGGCGGCGATTAAGGCATCAGCCAAGAGAATTTGGGCGCGGTCTTCCTGGGCGATCGCCCCATACTTTAAGGCAATTTCAGTTAATAATCGGGCCTTGGCTTCCGGTTCTTCTAGGGTATTAACAACCTCTAATGCCTCTTCTAAAGTCGGCAAGTTTGACTGAGCAATTCTGTCTATTGTTTGATTTCGTTGTGCAATGGTTATTTTTGCTCCAAATTCGGCAAAATTTTGCTCATTTGTCCTCGTCGTTTCTCGGAAAGGGTCAAAAACAGTCTGGTGGTTGTGCGCTTGCGCCGGTAAAGTCCCGGTTAAAACCCCCAGTAAAATAGCCGTTGTTACCCATGAAATTGAACTCTTCAAATTCCTAACTCCAATCATAATTTGGGCAATTTTGACAGGCCATTTTTTAGCCTAATTATTCCGGGAAACTATAGCCTAAGATAGCAAATCAGACCATTCTAATTAGAAAGTTCCTGATTGGAAGCATTGACAATTTGGGCTAAAAGAGAACCGGATAAAAATCGAGAAACTCCGATGGCGATCGGTTCGGCAACCCACCCTCACCCCATCTGCAAATATTTGCTACCACTAGAGAGTAACCCTTAATGGACTGGAAAACAATCACCATGACTGAACAAAAACGCCCTAAATGGGATGCAGGCAGGTTCTGGAAAACCCTATCCTATTTTGGAGTGGTCCCGTTTTTGGGGAATATTTCCTGGATCCGAAATCTGCTCACTGGCGGGAAAAGTACCATCAGCAAACCGGAAAAACCGGGAGTCATTCTCGTTGCCGGTGCCACGGGAGGCGTGGGGAAGCGGGTTGTGCAGAAACTTCAACAGCGGGGTTACTCCGTTAGAGGATTAGTTCGGGATCTCAAGCGGGGACGGGAAATGCTGGGGACTGGAGTGGACTTGGTGGATGCAGATATCACTCTGGCGGATAGTTTGAGCGATCGCCTGCTGCAAGATGTCACCGCCGTGATTTCCTGCATCGGCACCCGAGTACAACCCGTGGAAGGGGATACCCCAACCCGCGAAAAATATTATCAAGGCATCAAATTTTATACCCCGGAAGTCTTGGATGTACCCGAACAAGTGGAATATCGTGGCATTCAAAATTTAGTCGATGCCACCCGTTGTCAATTCGCGACCCTGGGTGCACCCCATGAAAAAATCATCTTTGATTTCAGCAAACCCACGGACAACCTCAAAGAAATTTGGGGTGCCCTCGATGATATTGTCATGGGTGGAGTCAGCGAAAGTAATGTCCGCCTAGTTAACGCAATGGCTTTATTTTCTGGGAATGTTTCTACTTCAAATTCCGGTGGATTTGTCTCCATTCGCACCCGCAATTTTGAACCCCCGTTGGATTTATCCGCCTATCAAGGGATTGATATTCGGGTTAAAGGTGATGGCAATCGGTATAAATTTATTCTGCGCACTGACCCGAAATGGGATAGTATTTCCTACTGCTATTCTTTTGACACTGTTGCTAATATCGAATTTACGGTTCGCATTCCGTTTTCAGAATTGACCCCGGTTTTTCGCGCTAAAACCTTGAAAGATTGCCCGCCTTTAGATGCCAGTCAAATTCGCTCGGTGCAAATCATGTTGAGTAAATTTGAGTACGATGGTGAGTTGAATCCCCAATTTACCCCCGGACTGTTTCAATTGCAAATTCAATCGTTGAAAGCCTATGGCGGTCCAACTTTACCGCGATTTATTCAGGTGAGTTCGGCAGGGGTGACTCGTCCGGGACGTCCGGGGTTGGATTTAGAGTCAGAACCGCCAGCAGTGAGAATGAATGAGCAACTGGGGGGAATTTTAACCTGGAAATTACGGGGTGAGGACGCGATTCGCGCCAGTGGCTTGCCTTATACGATTATCCGCCCTTGTGCGCTCACGGAAGAACCGGGAGGCGACGGATTAATCTTTGAGCAAGGGGATAATATCAAGGGAAAAGTGAGTCGAGAGGATATTGCGGAGTTGTGCGTGCAGGCGTTAGAACTCTCGGAAGCCTGTAACATGACCTTTGAGGTGAAAGCTGACTCAGCAGGCAGTCCAGCAGGGGACTGGCGGGGGTTATTTGCCCAGTTGGAGGGCGATCGGCAAGGGGTTCGCTAAATTTTACGGTTGGGACAAGGCAGTGCCTTGTCCTATTCTTGTGATGCCGGAAGGGAAACAGGACTGAGGCAAATCTTGAAATTGGCCTTGAACAGGATAGATGCTTTTAGAGCGATGAAGGGTAAGTCCTGACCTGTGTTGCCGCAAATATTAGGATCTGAAAATCGGTTTCTTGTCCCCTGAATCTAATACCGCAACGGAAGATCTAGGGAGTGACTCATACAAAGTATCTCTATCTTAATCTCAACAGACCTTGACAATGCCACTCATGCAGGTACGTTAGTCGCTCTCGGGGCTGTTGTCATTTTGCTAAAACTAGACTCATCGGCCCCAAAAGCCTCCTTTGCAGGCTACCGGATGTCTTCCGGGTGATTTTGATGCGCCAAATGTGGGAACGGAAATATCAGGTGATCAGAAGTATTTTTGATAAATCCGCCTTCAGGGGGATGTTTTTACCCGGGTATAGAACAATGCTGTCTAAAGGAGGTGTCAAAAAAAAACTTAAAAAGACTTCATCCTCAGTGGCTCACCCCCATTCATCGAATTGTGGGAGTCAATTTTATTTACTACGTTCGAGGTAGCTACCATGTTTCAAATTGTACAAAGGATGATAGAGTTTGGCGGACTGGCGCAGGTCCCGACGCCAGAACAGTCTTCCGTTTTATTTTCAGGACCCCAATTTTTTGCGGCTTTAGTTTCTGGGGTCCTCTTAGCCTTTGGTTTTCAACTTTTATTAACAAATCTTTCGGTTGCTGCCGGTATTTCCTACATGGGTAATACTTCCAAATCGTCAGACTCACATTCGGGCTCCGGAGATACCCTAGGGGGTACCATTCGGAAAGTAGAGACGGCAGTTGGCGTCTGGACTTTGGTCACCGTTAGTATTGCTTTATTTTGTGCGGCATTACTGGCGGTTAAACTCAGCCTGATGGTCAGTTTTGGGTTAGGCGCAATTGTCGGATTGGTGATTTGGGCGACTTATTTTTCCATTTTGGTCTGGGTCAGTTCTACCACGGTGGGTTCGTTAGTTGGTTCGGTGGTGAATGCGGCGACTTCCGGCTTTCAGTCGATTGTGGGAACCGCGACGAGCGCCATTGGTGCAAAAGCGGCCTCTAATCAGGTGGTGGCGACGGCGGAAGCGGCTGCTGCTGCAGTGCGGCGCGAATTCGGTCAAGCGCTTGATCCCCAGGATATTCGCGAGAATTTAGAAGATTACATTCAGGCTTTAAAACCGGCACAGTTGGACCTGAAAGGGATCCGACAAGAATTTGAAAATTTGCTAAATGAACCCCAACTGCATGAATTGGCGACCCAAGGAACTCTGCCAGATGTGGACCGGGAGTCTTTGGTGTCTCTGGTGAGTTCACGCACGGATTTATCAAAGCGGGATATCAATCGCATTGTGGATGAGTTGGAAGCATCCTGGAATAAAACCAAGCAAAAATTACAACCCCAGAAAGATTGGATGGGGGAATTGGTGAATTATATTAAGGATGCTTCCCCAGCGGATTTAATTTCCGATCGCCTGGATAGTAAGCTCGATCGCCTGATTGATGCGATCGGCAATCAGGGTCAAAACAAACAGAACAAAGGCAATCAAAAACCTGGGATGATGCAGCAGGGGATGACCCTGGCTTTTAATGGTGCCTTGGGTATGCTGATGGGACGGACCGATGTATCCGATTTTGATGTGGAAAAAATCCTGTCTCAGTTACAGGAGGCTAAACACAAAGTGACCGCAGGAACGGATCAAGTCACCCGACAAATTCAGGGGAAACCGGCTGAACCTTACAGTGCCTTGCGAGCAGATATTGAAAATTACGTTCTCAATAAATATTCCTGGCAGATGACGCCGGAAAATATTGAGCGGGAATTCCGGGATGTGCTGTTTGATCCCGAAGCCGATCCCGGACTGATTCGCCAAGAGTTGGAACGCTTCCGACGGGGCAATTTTGTCGATATGCTGGCTTCTCGCGGGGTGTTTACCCAACAGCGAATTCAAGAGATCGCCAGTCACTTGGAAGCAGTGCGGTTAGATGTGTTGTACACGGTGACTCGCGCTGAGGAAGAGCAAAAAGCGCAGGATCTGCGAAATCGGGTAGAACGCTATTTGCGCCATAGTCCCAAGGAAACCCTGAAACCGTCAGATATTGAGCAGGATTTCAAGAAGTTGATTTCCGATTCGACGGCAGATTATCGGGAAATGCGCGATCGCTTGGCATTTATGGACCGGGCGATGATGATTGAAATGATGCGCGATCGCAATGATCTGACTCGGGATGAAGCAGCGGAAATGCTGGTGACGTTGGAACAGACCCGGGATGTGGTTTTAGAAGAGTCCAAAGGACTCCAAGAAGCGGCCCAAGCTAATCTGGATCTTCAGTGGAACCATGTCCAGGATTATCTGCGAAATACGGGCAAACAAGAACTCAATCCTGAAGGCATCAAGCGGGATTTGGGTACATTATTGGATAACCCCAAAGCCGGTTTGTCGGCGATTCGGGCGCGGTTATCGCACTTTGACCGCGATACTCTGGTGAAGTTGCTTTCCCAACGGGAAGAGTTCAATGAAGATGAAGTGAACGCGATCGTAGACCGAGTGGAACATACTTGGTACGATGTTTCTCATCTCCCGCAACAGGTGGCGGATCAAGCGAGAGAACAGTACGATCATGCGACTTCTGCCATTTCCGACTACCTGCGAAGCACGGGGAAAGATGAACTCAACCCCGAAGGAATTCAGCGGGATTTGCAGAAACTCCTGGATGATCCTCAAGCCGGTGCGATCGCCATTCGCGATCGCCTCAGTCAATTGGACCGCGATACTCTGGTCCAACTGCTGGCACAACGGGACGACTTGACCGAAGAGGAAGTCAACCAGATTATTGACCAATTACAGCAAAACATTCGCAAGGTCCTTCGTGCCCCGCGCCGACTTGCCACTCGGGTTCAACAACAAACACTTGAGTTTGAACAGGCTTTTGAAGATTACTTGCGAAATACTGGCAAGGTCGAACTCAATCCCGAGGGCATCAAACGCGACTTACAATTACTGATGTCCGATCCGCGTCTGGGTGCCAAAAACCTCGGACAACGGGTTGCCCATATCGATAGCACGACGGTCAGGGCATTGTTGGCACAACGTCCCGATATTTCGGAACAAGAAGCCCAGGAAATTGTCAATCGGATGATGTCGGTTCGTGACCAATTCATGCAACAGGTGCAGAAGGTTCAAGACCGCATCAAAGCGGTTGTTGATGGCATTTTTGGCCGGATTCGCAATTACCTCAACTCCTTGGAACGTCCGGAACTCAACTACGAAGGTCTCAAGCATGATATGCGGACTTTGTTCGACGATCCGCAAGCGGGATTTGATGCTTTGCGCGATCGCCTCAGTCACTTTGATCGCGATACCCTGATCGCCGTGATTAGTTCTCGCGATGATATCTCCGAAGCGGATGCAAACCGGATGGTGGCTCAAATCGAAGGGGTTCGCAATAATGTGTTACGACGTGCCGAACGGATGCAACTGGAAACTCAACGCCGTCTCGAACAGATGAAACAAGAAGCGGAACGCCAAGTGGAAGAAACCCGCAAAGCGGCAGAAGTTGCCGCCTGGTGGTTGTTCTTCACCGCGTTGGTTTCCGGGATTGCTGCTGCCGGTGCCGGTGCTCTGGGTGTGCTTCTGACTGCACGGGTTCTGTAATACGGAATCCGGTTGTCAAAGGTCTATAAAAACCCGCACCCTAAAGGGTGGGGCTTTGCGGACGAAGCCCGCCTGCGCGGGCTAAAAGCGAAAACCGACTTTTAACAACCGGATTTGGTATAATCCCGTTCCCGACTGACGCATTCCTCCTCTCCCTTGTAGGGGCAGTATATGAATAGCCCCTACAGATAGGATTTGGACAAGCTATATAGAAAAAAGCCTCTTTTCTAAGGGGCTTTTTTTTACCGGAAAATTCCTCTAATACGGAATCCGGTGTTCAAAATCTATAAAAACCCGCACCCTAAAGGGTGGGGCTATACGGACGAAGCCCGCCTGCGCGGGCTGAAGAGTAAAAACGACTTTCGATAGTCGGATTTGGTAGAAAATTCCCTATTGACATCTGATTTTCTTTAGGCTTTAATAGAAAATATAGTAGTCTCTCAACGGAAAAATCTGAGAGAGTATTCACTCACCCATGAACGAATCGGGAGGAAACCAATGTCTGAGTTAGTTGGCATTTCTAATCAAAAACTATGCAAACCCATAACCGGGCATTAACCGAGAAACTTTGACAATGAATTTTGCATTGGAACCCTCCATGCGGGTTTTTCGGGATGCCTGGGAATCGACACACCAGACAAATCGAGGAACTCTCATCTATCATGAACCTAGAACAACTGGGTTGGACTCCATTTTTTCACGAATCATTTGCACCCTATCGGGAACAAGGCTATCTCCCGGGACGGGTGGCGATCGCCCATAAACATATCTATGTCATTTACTCCGAAGGCGGAGAACTCTTAGCCGACATTACCGGAAAAATGCGCTATCACGCCACCAGTGAAAACGATTTTCCGGCAGTGGGAGATTGGGTAGCGATGGGATTGCGCGACGGGGAAAATAAAGCGATTATTCAGGCTATTTTGCCCCGAAAAACTAAGTTTTCCCGGAAAGGGACGGGAGTAAAAACCCGAGAACAAATCGTCGCGACTAATATCGATACAGTCCTGTTAATGTCAGGAATGGACCGAGATTTTAACCTGCGGCGGATCGAACGGTATCTGATTTTAGCCTGGGAAAGCGGTGCAAAACCAGCCATTGTGTTGAATAAGGCGGATTTGTGCGATCGCCTGGAAGACGACATTGCCGAAGTCGAAGCAGTGGCGATGGGAGTGCCGATTATTCCTTTGAGTGCGATCGCCGGAGTCGGGTTAGATGCCTTAACTCCCTATCTGCAACCCGGAAACACCGTTGCCTTACTCGGTTCCTCCGGGGTCGGCAAATCCACCCTCACCAATCAATTACTCGGGACTGCCACTCAAAAAGTGCAGGAAGTGCGCCAAACCGATAGTCGGGGACGGCATACCACCACCCAGCGAGAATTGATGATATTACCCTCCGGTGCCATGCTGATTGATACCCCAGGAATGCGGGAAATTCAAACTTGGAACCATCAAGAGGGATTACCCGAAACCTTTGCGGATATCGAAAGTTTGGCGCAACACTGCCGATTTCGGGATTGTCAACATGACTCCGAACCCGGTTGTGCCATCCAGGAGGCGATCGCAGAGGGAACCTTGGATTTTGAACGATTTTTCAGTTATCAAAAGCTGCAAAGCGAGTTAGCCTATTTAGCCCGAAAACAGGACCAAACGGCTCAATTAGCGGAGAAGAAACGCTGGAAAAAGATTCACCAACAAATCCGGAAGTTGAGTAAGGGATAAAACAAGAAACCGGCGGGGGTTAAAACCCCCGCCTAATAGCTGAAGTCGGTTAAAACCGACTAAAAATCCCACTGGATAAGGCTTTCAGTCGTCTTTAGACGACTTTAGCTATGAGGCGGGGGTTTTAACCCTAGCCCTGTCAAGGTGATGGAAAAACAGGCCAAAACCCTTGATATTCCGATACTTGGTCTGGTGTGGAGCCATAAAAGGAGCCATTTTAGGCTCCTTAAATTCTCAAATATCCGAAATTAATGACACCTGATAGAGGGTAACTTGAGGGGGTGCTATATATCAGGTGGCGCTCAAATGAATCAAAAATACCTGTTGACAGAGCTGGCCCTGGTCCAGGTCCGCTAATACTTTTGGAGGTGATTTCCTAGCCCTTGAGAGCTTTCAGGCAGTCTATAGCGTCATAGAGCGTGCCGTTCGCGCACTAAGAAGGTCGGCCCCCTTCAATTAAAATAGAATCGAATCAGGTTTGGCTCCCCATGAGAATGGATAATGGGGTTCTAAGATTTGAGTGGCCCGGCTCGTTGTGTTGAACTTCATAGAGTTATCGTCTATGAGGGAGGGCCCGGAAAAACATCAGGGGTGTGACCCTTGAGACAACCCGGAGCAGATTCTTGAGCGAGAATTTCTGTTGGTTTGGGTAGGTTAAGTAATATTCGTCAGTAAAAACCAGGGGAGAGTAATTCCAATGTTGGATGCCATCTT
>JAABSJ010000053.1 GCA_011390515.1 Oscillatoria sp. | reverse complement strand
CCAGGGTTCTTCTAATTGGGGTTCCCAGGGTTCTCCGATGAGGCGACTCAGGGCGGGTGGTGGTAGGGTCCCGGTGAGCATTTGATGTAAGAGCATCCCCAGTTCAAAAATATCGCTTTCTGGCCCGATCGCCTGGTTGCCAATCAGTTCCGGTGGGGCGTAATCTGGTGTAAATGCTCGCGTACTCCGGGTGGGCCCCAGGGTGGCGCTTTCTTGTTTGGCTGCCCCAAAATCGATTAAGACGATTCGCCCTTCCGGTGTCAGGAGGATATTGTCCGGTTTGAGGTCGAGATGATAGACTCCGGCTTGATGAGTTGCCGCTAAAGCACTGACTAAAGGGGTGATGATTTCCCTAACTCGTTGCGGGTCTAATTTTTTCCCAGGCTGCTCGTCTAACTCTTGCCCTAATGTTTTCCCGGAGAGCAGTTCCATAACCAGATAGGCGGTGTTTCTTTCTTCAAATAAGTCTTGCACTCGCACTAAACTGGGATGATTCAGTTTAGCTAAAATCCGCCCTTCTCGCAAAAATCGGGTTAACCAACGCTGATACATTTCCGTTTTGTTTTGGGGAACGGTTAATCCCCCATTGTTGCTGTGGCGATGGGCGAGTTCTTGGGGATAGTATTCTTTGATGGCAACAGGTTGTTCCAGGCCAATATGATGCGCTCGATAGGTAATCCCAAATCCCCCTCGTCCTAAAGCATATTCGATTTCGTAGGTGTCGGCTTTTAAGCGGGTCTGTTCCGGCAGAAGGTTTTGCTGGAGGGCGGGTAAATGAGCACCGCATTTTGGGCAGTATTGATTGGTTGACGAGATGCCTTCTGCATGACAGTTTAAACAACGCATGAGCCTATATGTCCACACCTACTCCGATTTTGATAATTTATCATGAAAGGGTGAGGAATTTAATAAATTTTTGTAACAGTTTGGGGGGAGGATTGTCAGGGTGTGATCAATAGACTTCTTGCAAAAATCCGGATTGATCCCCCCAACCCCCCTTAAGAAGGGGGGCTTTAAAGAATTTTGCAAGAAGTCTATTAGAGTTCTTGCAGAAGACTGTAGAGATACCCCCAACCCCTCTTAAAAAGGCCAATCGGCTTTTGAGAATTTTGCAAGAGGTCTAATATCCGGATTATCCCAGATCTGTTTTCTCTAAATTAGCCCGCGCAGGGCTCTGGTGAGCACCGTCGAACCACGGGCTTTTTCCGCAAACGCCCCACCCTTGAGGATGCGGGGGGTTTTATGACCGTTAAACGATATTAATCTTCCTCAATGGCTGAGGAGATTACTGTTGCCAAATCGATTAAAACTGCCGCAGAATCTGGCTGGCCATTTTCTACCATCAGTTGGGCAACTTGGGCCAAGGTTTTGACAAAGCCTCGGTCCACTATCTCGGAGTTTTTATGTAAAATATGGGCAACTTCTTCTCCTGTGTCACACTTTAAGATTTCCTCAATGATTTGAAGATATGCATGATTGCGCTCGCTGGCAGCAGGGTTTGCCCGTTTAACAATTTCGGCAAAAGCCAGTTGTAATTGCTCGGCTAATGCCCTTAAAAAACTCGCGGTATCTTCTTCCCCCTCTTCTTCGGCTTTCTCCGCTGCCTGGTTGAGAATGTAGACAAATTGAACATCGAGTAAATGTTTATGTTTGCGGAGAATCTTGATTTCGTCTCCTTCAGGACAATCTAATAATTTTTGAATGAGTTTGATATAAGCTCTGATCCGCTTGTCAGTCATCGGGTTATGTCAAAGATTTTACTTTTATTATGGTACGTTAAAATTTACCTCAATTGGGGAGGGATGTTGCCGAGAGGACCGGGAGGCGATCGCATCGGTGGTGGTTGGATGGGGGGAACGACTGAAGTCGTTACTACGAACTAAGAGAAGAGAACGACTGAAGTCGTTACTACGAACTAAGAGAAGAGAACGACTGAAGTCGTTACTACGAACATCGGAAAGAGAACGACTAAAGTTGTTGTCCCATAAGACTTTCAGTCGGTTTTAACCGACTTTAGCTATTAGGCGGGGGTTTAAACCCCCGCCGGGTGTTTCTCTGGATTTAATCAACGGAGAGGGGGAGATTCGAACTCCCGGAACCCTTGCGGATTCATCTGATTTCAAGTCAGACGCAATCGACCACTCTGCCACCTCTCCAGTGCGGTTCTGTTTTATCTTACCCCGAGTTGTCTGGAATTGAAAGAGTCAAGGGGGGAAAAATCCAGTCGCCCCTAGGCGAGGGTAGCAACAGATTCCGGGTGTTGTTGATACAGGACTTCTTCCGAGGCGACTGCGAAATTTTGGTCCACCCAAACCAGGGAGGCGCGAGTCACGGTGTTCCCTTCTAATTCAACGAGGGAGAAGTTGCGTAATTGACCCGCATCTGTGGGGACAAT
The DNA here is from genome assembly GCA_011390515.1 of Oscillatoria sp. GTDB lineage: Bacteria > Cyanobacteriota > Cyanobacteriia > Cyanobacteriales > Laspinemataceae > Laspinema. The sequence continues at coordinate 26,576 of JAABSJ010000053.1, read as the reverse complement.
CCGGGGGACGCGGGCCGCATTTAGGTAAACGGTCCCATCGCTGGTGGTATGCAGGGATTTCCGCAACTGGGTTTTAGTGTGGCGGAGGCGGTGGTGCATATGTCCGAAGGTGACGAGGGGGATGGTTTTGCCCATTTTGCGGGTTTGGGCGATCGCATCGGCAAAATCCGGGTCCCCAAAGTCGCCTCCCACGGGTTTCCAGTCTTTGCCGCAGGGGTCTTCTGGGCGATCGCCTAACCCTTTGGGTCCATTATGTCCTAGAAAAATGATGGTATCGAAGCTGGCGCGTTTGACCGCTGCCATAATGCGATCGGTGGACTCCACAAAACTGCTGACATCACAGCGATCGCTATAAAAATCTGCATATTTCCATTCCGACCCTCCCCAGGTAAAGGGACGGGACCCTACCACCGTCAGTCCAAATTCTGGAAAATCTAACTTGCCATACCCCACATGAGTCTCCCCGAGGATATCCAGTTGAGACTGGACCCAATCCTCACTCCGACGATTGTAAGGACAGGTTTTGCGACCCCAGTCCGTCGCCGTGAACCAAGCGTCATGGTTTCCAAACGTCACCGCTTTGGGAATATCCAAAGAGGCGATCGCCCGGACAATGGGAACCGACTCATTGCCAAAATCCCCTACAAACAGCGCTAAATCAACCCCGAGTTGGGTTAGCGCTTCTCCATCGGCGGGTTCCCATTGTTCGTGTACATCTCCAACAATGGCAATTTTAATCTGACTTTTCTGATAATTGTGTCCGAACATCCCTGTTTCTCTCGCTGCTCTTTATCTAGGATAGGCAATAGAGCGCCTGAATGCGAAGAAACTCTAGCCTTTAGCGGGTTCAAAATTAGGGATGAACCGTAAATCCGTTCTGCTGCTTCCTCTGGCAATTCCCCCTTAACCGGCTATTTGTTCGAGAAGAAGGAATCAATCTCTTTGCTGGGAGGGGCTTTCCGACTCCCCCTGCTTTCGTCTAGGCATGACTTTTATATTTCTTACCCCGCTGACAACCCCCGTGCCAGTCTGGGTTAGCCCAATGATGCAAGATTTGCGGGTCCAGCAATCATTCACTGGAGTTTGAACTACCGGGGAACTTACTCGATTATAAAATAGTAAGGGACCGGAAAAGTTTAAAAAAAACGATAGGCTAGAAATAAGATAAAGGCGTTCAGGCTAGTTTTTAGCTGAATCGCCTTTCGTTGATCATAGAATGAGTAGAAACTAAGAAATACAGATGGCGCAACAAAGCGAAGGGATCAAAATAGTCAGTGATAATCGCCAAGCCCGGTTTTTATATGAGATTCTGGAAAAATACGAAGCGGGGATTCAATTAAAAGGGACCGAGGTGAAATCGATTCGGGAAGGGAAGGTGAATATCCGAGATGGGTATGTCTTGTTTCGGGATGCTGAGGCGTGGCTGCTGAATGTGAATGTGTCGCCTTATCAGACTGCCAGTCTCTATTTTAACCATGAGCCGACCCGGACTCGAAAGCTGTTGCTGCACCGGGATCAAATCAGCAAGTTGATTGGCAAGGTGGAACAGAAAGGCTTGACAATGGTACCGACAAAGATGTATCTCAAGCGTGGGTTGGTTAAGGTAGAGATTGCTCTTGTCCGAGGCAAGCAACTCCACGATAAGCGCGCGGCGGTGAAAGAACGGGACCACAAGCGGGAGATAGAACGGGCGTTAAAGCAGTATTAGCGGTTCTAGCAAACTGCTTCCCACTCCCGGACTATCTACTGCAAAGGCGATTCGCAACTGATGACCCCCGCTCCGATGAGCGGGTTGAGGGTCTTCTATCGGGAATATCTGCGTTTGCGTCGGCGTGCAATTTCTTTGCGCTTACGCTTTTCTAGGGGAGTTTCAAAGTGACGCTGACGCTTCATGTCTGCATAAATTCCCTCTTTTGCTACTTGACGCTTAAAGCGGCGCAGTGCAGATTCGATCGCTTCATTTTCGCCGACAACGACTTGAGTCATCCGGTATCCTCCTGAGTATCAACAATAAGATGGGCGGGTGAAAAGTGCTCTACCCTAACTTGGGTAAGCTTGATATTCCAGTCACGGAAATAGCTGATGGGGGCGGTCCTTCCCTGTCGAGCCGTTTGCGAGGGTGGGGTTCACGATCGAAGGCTCGGAGTTCGGAGCACAAAGCCGCCCAATCGCGCTTTGTCCACAACTGGCTATCTGTTATGAATTGGCTTTAAAACCCGATAGTGTTTGTTGGCTTGTCTGTATCGCAACAAACACGACAATCAAACTTTATCTGCGAAATATATTTTAACACAGAATGGCTCGGGTTCAGGAAAAATCCTCGATCGCCAGTCTTGAGCCAAGGCGATCGCCGCGAGGGGAATTGTGCTCTCCCCAAGGGTGAGTGCAAGCGGGCGATCGCCTCACGCATTCAGAGAAATCGGATTGTAGCATGAGAAGGGGGATGACTTTTTCTGGATATTGCTGTGATCAGGCAGAACCCTAGCTTCTGTACAGCCAGAGTCCGGTTCAGGAGGCTCACCGGACGGTTTAAATGCAGGGTTTGCAGGGGAAACAAGGCGGGCGGATACTGGAGGGGGCAGTACGGGGTCTTCACCGGATAGCCCAGGGGAGGAATCTTGGCCCTATCTAGGATTCGGGTCAATTCCCGTCAGGGTCTGGGATGAGGAGCTTTGGCTAGTTGCTCGAACCCAGGGGCGATCGCATCCCGGAACACCAGAGAGCAGAGGGAGTCGCTTTAATAAAAAATATTAAAACAATGCCCCTATTATCATCGTTTCGGCTTAAAACTCGTAAAATTAATATAAATACTTTGGAGTTGAGTAATGGGTAAGCAAATTGACCTGTAACGCCTAAGATAAAAGGCACCCGGAAATAGATCGGCCCTCGGGCTTCTTTACTGAAAATTTTCATAGGAAGTAGTTAGCTCATGCATTTTAGCATTTAGGCCAACCACCGGGTCCGGATATCCCCGGGTACAATTACCATGATAATCAAGGGGAGAAATCAGTAATGATTCGTAGAAAAATTAAGCGCAATTCATCGCCACTATTAGATCGAGAAAATTTATTAAATCGGATTGCTAGTCGAATTCGTCAATCTTTAGAATTAAATGAAATTTTAGAAACGACCGCCCGAGAAATCCGAGCTTTTTTAAATACCGATCGGGTCAAAATTTATCGATTTGAAGAAGATGGCAGTGGAGAGGTGATTGCGGAATCGATTCACAGCGATCGCTTACCCTCTATGTTGGGGCTACGGTTTCCCGCTACGGATATTCCCGAGAAGGCACGAGAGTTATTTTTAACGGCCCGTCAACGGGTGATCGTAGATGTAGCATCTGGACGTAAAACCACGGAAGAACTCGATTTTTCAGACAATGGAGAAAGTATCAGCCGAATAGGTATCCGCTATTGGCCCGTAGACCCCTGTCATGCGGAATATCTGAAGAATATGGGGGTATCTTCTTCTTTAACCATTCCGATTCTTAACCAACATCATCTGTGGGGATTGTTGGTGTCTCATCATGCTAAACCTAGAAGATATTCAGAACGAGAAATTGAGATTGTCCAATTGCTGGTGGATCAAATGTCGATTGCGATCGCCCAATCCGAGTTATTAAATCGCACTCGTCACCAAGCTCGGGATGAATCAGTGATCAATAAAATCAGCGGATTGCTGCACTCACCTTTAGACCTCAAAAAAATTCGCCAAACTGTTCTAAAAGAAACCGTTATCGCCTTACGGGCAGATTCAGGCCGACTCTATATTAATCCAGAAATGACCGGGGCAGTAGCTCAAATCTATACTTATGGTGTTCAACCTAGTATTGCTTGGATTGAAGAAACAGACTGTTGGCAACAGTTGATTAATGGGAGTGAGCAGATTGCGCCTCCGCAGACCAAGCCCGGGACCCATCAGAAGGAAAATCTCTCTCCCCCAGAACAGGCACTCATTGATGGCTCTGGACTAGATTTACCCTCTAATATAAACGGAAATCGCGAATCTGACTCGTTCCCAAACTCTCTTGTTTATCTGCATAGTGTTAGTATTGGTAACCTTTATCAGACCCGAGCTTTTAATCCCTTAGTTCCAGCTTTTAAATCCACTAAAATTCGCTCAATCTTGATTATTCCTTTAAAATACAATAAACAATATTTAGGGTGCTTAACCTTATTTCGGAATGAAATTGAAACCGAAACTTTATGGGCGGGCCGAAATGATTTAGATGAGCGCAACCGGAAACCTAGGGCCTCCTTTGAAGCGTGGCGAGAAATTATCAAAGGACAAGCAAAAATTTGGAAGATCGAAGAAATTAAACTGGCTGAATCCGTGGGGACTCATCTTTATATGGCGGTGATGCAACGGCGGGTTGAAAATTTGATTCGTCACGAAGCCTCTCACGATCGCCTCACCGGGTTAGCTAATCGTCTGCTCTTTAATGAGCGCCTTTCTTTGGCCCTAGCAGATACCCAACACCGGGCGGAAATGCTGGGGGTAATTTTTCTGGATTTAGATGGATTTAAAACCATTAATGATACCCTCGGTCATGCCCTTGGAGATTTGCTTCTCAAAATTGTTGCCGAACGGTTAAGTGATTCTCTGCCCGCAGAAGATATGCTGGCCCGTTGGGGTGGGGATGAGTTTACTTTTTTAATCAATCATTTGAGTTCCGCTGAGGATGTGACGGAAATTAGCACTAAAATTTTAAAGTGTTTTCACGAACCTTTTCATTTGGAGGGGCAAGATTTTTATGTGAAAGCCAGCTTAGGAATTGCCCTAGCGCCTTATGATGGAGAAGATGTAGAAACGCTTTTGAAAAATGCCGATGCAGCCATGTATCGGGCCAAGCAACAAGGGCGGAACAACTATCAGCTTTACACTCCAGCGATCGGGACCAAAGCCTTTGAAAGACTGGTTTTAGAAACCAGTTTGCACAAAGCTTTGGAACGGGACGAGTTTCGGATGTATTATCAACCTCAAATTGATTTAAAAACCGGACGAATTGTCAGTATGGAAGCGCTGATTCGGTGGCAGCATCCAGAACTGGGATTAGTTGCCCCAGGTGAATTTATTCCCCTGGCAGAAGAAACGGGTTTGATTGGTCCGATCGGGGCCTGGGCGATCGAAGCCGCTACCCGGCAAAATTACCAGTGGCAGTTAGCCGGACTTCCCCCGATTGGGATGGCGGTCAATTTATCGGCGCGTCAGTTTCACCAACAAAATTTACTGCAAGAAATCGCCAATATTTTAAGCAAAACCCAACTTGCTCCTTGCTATTTAGAGTTGGAAATTACCGAAAGCATTGCGATGGAGGATGTTGATTTAACCATTTCTCTCTTACATGGATTTCACGGCATGGGAATTGGTATTGCCTTGGATGATTTTGGCACGGGATATTCCTCTTTATCGTCCCTGAAGCATTTTCCTTTAGATAAATTAAAAATTGACCGTTCGTTTATTCAAGACGTCACCAATCAGCCCCATGATGCAGCTATTATTGAGGCCATCCTCACCCTGGGGCATGGTTTAAAATTGGAGGTCATCGCTGAAGGAGTGGAAACCTTAGAACAGTTGATTTTTTTGAAGTCCGTGAATTGCAATACGGCCCAAGGCTATTTATTTAGTAAGCCAGTTCCCGTGGAAATTGCCACCGAACTCTATCGACAGTCTACATTTTCCTTCCATCTGAGTTCATAGTTTCTCCAGAGAAAAATACCCGTTCCGGTAACCGGAACTCCCCCGTTTATCCCGGGGTCCGACCCGTCGAGTTCTTTGTCCGGGCTTCCTTTGGGTGGCGATCGCCTCAATACTCAACACATCGAGTTTAACCTTTCCTGTTTATTGTAAGTTGAGGTTTCTACCCTATAATATAAACAGCCTAAACCCCCCAGGGGAATAGTTCGTCTTCTACTCCTGGCTGCACAGCCCAGTTGAATCGGTTTTAGCCGGTTACGGGTTCAGAGCATTACCCCAGTGCCAACTGGCATGAAGCCGGTTTAAAATGATTCTTGAAAACAGAGAAGATTGGGCATTTTAGAGTCATGCAACCCGGGGATTTTTCTTCGCCCTAAATTGTCACAAAATACTCTATAGCAATCCTAAATGATTTGTGACATTGAAAGCTCCCCTCGGATGTTCTGGGCCCCCAACCGTCGGCGGCCCAGAACATCCGAGGGGACATCGGGTGAGGTATAAATCATTTAGGACTGCTATATATCCTATAGGATTGAACGAATATGGGTGAAAAATTTTATTTTCCAAAGCTTGATGCCATTCGGGGAGCAGCCTGTTTTTATATCCTAGTTCATAATTTCATTTACGGATTACATAGCCTAGACCTAGTTCCTGATTTTGTAAAATTAATATTTTCTGCTGGACAAGAAGCCGTCATTATCTTCTTTCTTTTAAGTGGATTTTTGGTCCGAATCTCTTTATATCGTCACCCTAATTTATCTTTTGGGAATTACTTAATTAAGCGATTTAGAAGAATCTATTTTCCGTTAATCATCTCCATGCTGCTTTCTGTTTTAATTTTGGCGTGGAACGGAACGCTGGTTAAGAAACTATCTGGGGTTGACATTATTGGTAATTTTCTGTTACTCCAAGATTTTGGGAGTGTTAAACCAGGCACTTGGTTTTACCCCTTTTTAGGGAACCTACCCCTCTGGTCATTATCCTATGAATGGTGGTTCTACATGATGTTTTATCCAATTATTCATTGGGCTATAAATCCAACCCATCGGATTTACTATATCCTTCTATTTTCAGCCGCTTCTTATGGAATTTATGTAATTTTACCTAATCAAATTTCTTTAATTTGTTCTTATTTTATTGTTGCTTGGGTGGGGGTAGAAATGGCAAACTTGTTTTTAAAAGAGAGGACATTTACGTTTCAAAATATGCGAGCCATCTTACTTTCTTTGTTGGGAATGGTGCTAATTTCAGCCATTCCTTTGTTGGGTGAATCTGAATTTAAGCCCGGTTACTATCCTTTTTTAATGTTTCGGCACTTCTTGGCTGCTTTTTTACTGTTGGCGGGCGGGCTGTATTGGTATCGCCATAAACTGATTTACTTTAATCAAATCTTAGGCTGCTTCTCCATTTTAGCTCCCATTTCTTATGGGATTTATATATTTAGTTATCCGATTTTAGTTCAATGGGGTTTAAATTCTAGGTTTCCGAAAAATTGGGCATTTTATGGATTAAATTTAATCATATTAATCGGCCTTGCCTATGTGACTGAGCGCAAGTGGCAACCGGCGATCGACCGATGGATTAAATAGACCGATCGCCCCTCTTGCCACCCCTCCCAAACTCTCCCCTAAAACCGACTTTTCAACCACTCTAACCAACCCGAACCCCGGCGGTTTGTCCTCCCCGTCGGCTGATTGGCAACCCATTGATTTAACTCTAAAGCAGTGGGAAACGGCACTGGGCTACTATAACGCGATCGCAACGGTTTTGCTAACGCATTATCATCTTCCCGTAACCCTTCATAAAAAAATAATACCTCTCCCGGCAGCCCACAAGCCCGATTGTAATCGATCGCGCCTAACAAATATTCAGGACTAATCCGATATTTCCCTAACTTAATCAAAATCCCCGGAGAAATTCGCGGCAACTGTTCTGAAAAACAAGGAGTTTTCACCATCTGATTAACCACCCGTTGATAACTCTGAAAATCCCGACGATAAATCTGAGGATGCATCAAATCCGTCAATCCTCGGTTCAGCCAAGTTTGAGAATCTTGCAGATACTCATTCAAACACCAAGGATAAATATTCGGAGAAAGAGAAACCAACAAATTAGGATTAATCCCCTTAATTTCTTGATAGAGTTGTGATAAAAATTCCGTGAGTAAATCCGCACGCCACTGCAACCACTGGGAATCTTGACAATTCGACGGGGGATCGCATTGAAAACTTTGACGGTAAAGGTTGCGGGTCAACTCATCATAACCCCCTTCCCGGGGAAATGCCGGGAGGCGATCGTCACCTTGGATGCCAGCGACTGGGTAATTTTTAACCACTTCCAAGATTAACTGAAACAGGAAATTTTGCACCTCTGGGTGTAAGGCGTTCATCCACTCAAACCCATTTTTGTTGAGAAGATTTCCAGCGCTGTCTTTGGCGGCCCATTCCGGTTTGGTTTGCAGCAACATTCCCCCATTGGACTGATAGGAACTGGCAAATCCATATTCAAACCAGGGAATCACCGCAATCCCCCAGGAGTTTGCCGCTTCAATCAGTTCAGCTAAGGGGTCTCGCCCTTGATACAGGGGATCAATTTCTATGCCAAAGGTCTGCTTTAAAACCCGACTGGGATAGAGGGTGAATCCTTTGGTCCAAACGACGGGAAAGATCACATTAAATCCCGTCTCGGCGAGAAAGGCGACTGCCTCATTAATTCTGTCTTGGGATCGGAAGACTTGACTATCGGTAGTCGTCATCCAAACGCCGCGTATTTCCATGATATTTTGCTCAAGGGTGAGGAATTAGGGGCTATGGAAAAACCCCGTAGGCGGGTTTGAACCTACGGGGTTAAAAGGAATGCAGGAGGTTAATCCCCCGGATAGATCGGAGGGTTTGGCCCTCATCCCCCAACCCCTTCTCCCCCTGAGCTAAGTCGAAGGGTTGGGAGAAGGGGGGCCGGATTCAAAGTCTCTATCCCATTTTGGGAGAGGGGGAACCCGATTCAAAGTCCCTCTCCCCTTGTGGGAGAGGGATTTAGGGTGAGGGGGGGATGCACTCAATTCCAGAAAAACCATTTCTTCAAAACCCAGTCCTAAGCGATCGCCTTTTCTAGGTGCGGTTCTATGAGGGTCTCTGTCAGCAGTTCCTGATAAAGTTCACTTAGTTGTGTGGCGACTCCATCCCAACTAAACAGGTTTTCCACTCGTTGACGGGATGCTTCTGCGAGGCGATCGCCCCAGGTGGGATTGGACAGAATCCGATCAATTGCTTCAGCAAATGCGGCATCATCCTGGGGTGGACAGAGTAATCCAGTTTCTTCGGCTTTCACACTAAATTGTAATCCGCCCACATCACTGGCAATCACCGGAGTGCGACTCGCCATTGCTTCGATCGCCACTAATCCAAAGGGTTCATAGTGACTGGGAACCACACAGATATCGGCGGCAGCGTAATACTGCGGCAGCAAATCATCGCCGATGCGTCCCGGGAACTGGGTAATCTCCCGTAAACCCAACTCATCCACGATCGCCTCAATGCGATCTCGCTCAATGCCATCACTGTGCCCTGGACGGGAACCCCCGGCAATGATTAAACTCAGGTTGGCATTCTCTCGGGACTGCGATCGGGCGACGGCGCGAACCAAGGTTTCGATGCCCTTGCGCGAGTCAAACCGACCCACATATAAGACTACTTTTTTTTCCGGTCCAATTCCCAAAGCCGATCGCGCTTCCTGCTTTTGAATTGACCCAAAGCGGTGAATATCTGTGCCACAGGGAATCACCTGAATCGTCCCCTTCTGGGAGACTAGGGTTCTGATATGGTCTTGTTCCTGGGGAGATGTGGCAACAATCCGTTCTGCAGTTTCCAGGACTGCCTTTTCTACTCCTAACCGGGTGGTGGCGATCGTCGGAATGGTGGCGATGGATTTATACTTAACCGCACCCAAGGAGTGGTAAACGTGGACTTGCTGAACCCCTTGTTGTTTCTTGAGTTCCAGTCCCACCCAGGCCGAGAGCCAGTAATTGGTGTGCACTAATTTATATTCTATACCTGCTTGCTGTTGAAACTGAATCAACGCCTCAACAAAGGTCGGTAAATACTCAAAAATCTCTTGCCGGGGGACGAAGGCTTCTGGACCCGCCACTAAGCGAATGGTGCGGCAATTTGGTGCGTGTTCTACTACAGTTGGGTCTTCTGCATTAGCCTTGCGGGTAAACATATCAACTTGCCACCCTTGCTTGGCGAGTGCCTCACCGACTTGACGGACGTAAACGTTTTGTCCACCCGCCTCTTCTTTCCCGATTTCTACAGCAGGATCGCCATGAACTGAAATTAGGGCAATGTGTTTGTTAGCTTTTACGGCCATAGTTTTCTTTTCACCAGAATTCGACAACAGCACAAAGCAGTCCGACGCGATCGCCTGCTCGTGCCTTATTATTTAGAACCGCGAATGTTGCAGCTTTTACCCGAATCTAACCTTTACATTCGTTGGAGATGGGTGTTGCGATCATCGGCGATCGCGGGCCTGAATTTGATCACACTTAGTTGAGCAGCAACACTGCTTTTAACCCGATTACAGATCACTTTTTCCCTCCCGGATTAAGGTGAGAGAAAAATGGGCGGTCTTTGACTACAGATACCATACTTTTAACCGTTGATCAGGGTTCTAGCCTGAACACTATAATCTTCCATGCTAGATAGGGTTGTTGTTCGTCATGCAACCCCTTTGAGGGCTTGGGCGAGTTGAGTCAGGTGACTCACTTTTGATTAGAAGTTTCAATAGTTTATCATCTTTTAATGTTTTTGGAAAATTTCCCCCCACAAGTCTTGCTGGGTTTGACTTAAAAGGAAAATAAACCGGCAAACATCCATGGCTTTCACCCCCGTTTCCCCAGTCCTTAGTTTCCCCATTCCTTCAGAGTCCGGGGGAACCCTCAGCAGTCGTGCCAAATCATTGCTCTCCCAGATTCAGGGTAAACATAGAGGACCAACCGGGTAGGGGCTTGGGTTCCCAGCCCAGAGTTCCTGGGGGCGATCAGACCAAACCCCTACAGATTCAACGGTTGGGTTAGGTGACCCCAATCACCCTTGATCCACCTAGAGTCAAATAAATTGCACATTCTGATTCACTGAAACCCTTACCTAGACAATCTTGAGGGCGACTGAATCGGGGAGTGGGGTTCGGTTTCATTCAGTTTAAAAAAAAAATTGTAAAATTCCTCGTCAAAGGTCTTTTCAGACCGAAAAAAACCTGCTATGATGTCTCAAGACAGCTTGGAGAGGTGGCTGAGTGGTTGAAAGCGGCAGATTGCTAATCTGTTTTACGGTTTTAATCGTAACGAGGGTTCGAATCCCTCCCTCTCCGTTCTAAATCAACAAGACTCACCGAAGTTAAATCTCGGCAACTCTGAGCAGATCTCAGCGAACTCTGGAGTGGAATGAGTCAATGTAGAGCCATTTATTTTTACAATCCCCCACGACCTTTGCAAGGCATGGGGGATTTTTTATTCCGGGGGGTTGCAGTGTTGGCGATCGCTCCTTATACCAAATCCGGTTGGTAAAAGTCAGTTTTCTCCGCAGCCCGCGCTTCTCGGGCTTGGTCCGCAAACGCCCCACCGTTAACGGGTGTGGGTTTTTGTAGACCTAGAGCAACCGAATTCCGTATTACCAGCGATAACCCACGCCGATATAGCCCACCGGGAAGGGAATTACATCGTCAAAGAAGTACAACCCTGCACCGATATTGCCCCCAGCATACCAGCCATTATCCCACTGATAATCCCCACCAATCGTGGCGTAGGGTAACGCCAGCGCCACGGTGCCAATCCCCCAGGATCCAGTAAACTGCCCGGGAACCGCAGGCTGAAAGTATTTTTTGTAGGAGACGCCGAGTCCCAGGTTAATCCCCAGGACACTATCAATCCCGCGACCATCCATCCTGACCCAGCCAAAGGTGGGTAAATCAAAACCCGCGCTGTAGCGATAATTGGGGAACCGGGCCTGAGCGAGATCCGATGCGTTAGGGGATTGCGCTTCAGTGTTTTCCGGAAGGATAGCTGCGCCCCTTACGAAGTCCTCTTTATTAAAGTCAATCGACAGTTCCAAATCCTCAAGACTGATGCCGTCAGTTTCCGTGAGTTGCGCTATCCCCGTGTCGCCTTCTTCCTGAGTCGGTTGTGCCTCTAGGTTCACTTCCAGGGGAGATTGCGCTTCCCTGTTTTCCGGAAGGATAGCTGCGTCCCTTACAAAGCCCCCTTGATGAAAGTCAATCGACAGTTCCCAATCCTCATGACTGATGCCGTCAGTTTCCGTCAGTTGCGCTATCCCCATTTCGCCTTCTTCCTGAGTCCATTGCGCCTCCAGATCCATCGGCCAGTTCATCTCCACACTGGGTTGTTCTGGGAGACTGGGAGATTGCGCCCTAGCCGGTAGCGCCTGTTGGATACCTAACCAAGGTAACAGCATTAAAGCACTATATCCTGCCAGTTTTTTCCTCACACCCATAATAGCCCTCCAAATTCATCAATAAGCGGGAATTAAGTTGCTTTATTTTTGCATGATTTGGATTCAGGGAGAGTGAAATTCACGGGAAATGAATGGGTGATTGAAATCATAGATTATTGAAAACAAAGCGCCCAGATATTCCCGATGAATCGGTGTTTTCCCTAAACAGCAAATTTCGCAAACTAAAAGCAAAAGCTCTTAGCAATCTGCAATCCCAATCCAAGGATTCGGATAACCCCGAAGGGCAGATGCTAAAACATTGCTACTGTAATCCATCTCACTACAAGAGGCAATCTTCCCTGAGATATATTTTGTTTGTTTTGTGAACAAAGCTTAACAAATACTGTAGGGATGAATACTGCACTTTGACTGAAGATGGCGGTCAAGGGCGAGGCTGATTCCGATAGGCAAGATCCCCGCAAGGGTTGACCGCAGACTCCTTTAGAATCGATAACCTCCTCCCACAAAGATTCCGACTTCAACCTCCTCAATATACCCAACATTTAAGGCGGCATTGGCGACAAATCGGTCAAATAAGACTCGATCAATGCCCACGGTGCCAAAAAATCCAATGAAATTATCCTCATCCGTAGAAAGCGCAATGCCACTGCCGATATAAGGTGCAAGATCGACTTGTAAGGTATCTTCCGTATCCGCAAACGGAAAGTCAATGGTGACCGGAACCATCAGCATCAAATGTTCTCCAAACAAGAGGGAAGGACGGACCGATACTTGCTCCGCGAGGCCAATTTTACTCGTTAAGGCAAAACTTCCCCGTCCCAAAGGACTCGCATCCTCACTTAACCCAATATTAATGGCAGCACCGATATAGTTCCCCACTCCCCGACTGGTTCGACCCAGTTCGATATCGTTATCTCGTTGAGCCAAAATCGGATTATTTTCCGCTTCAGTAGCAGAGTTTTGGGGAACCGTTTGCGGGCCGGGAATCCTGAAATAATGGGGGGCGGTAATCGCTGTAGTTCCGGTCAATAATTCCGCAAAATTTTCCGATTCAGCCGCGAGTAACCCCGGTGGATTGAGCCCCTCAGACTGGACATCTAATGAGAGGGGTCCAAAAGCGGTATCCTCGGGCAACTGACCGATCGCCCTTAACCCCCATTCCCTAGCCACATCATCGGAGAATGAATCAGCCATCGCTTTTTTTGGACCACCCCCACCCCCGAGAGCAATCAAACCGAATAGAAAAACACCAGTTGCGATCGATAGAAACTTCACAGTTACTCCTCATAAATACTTCAATGTTAAAGGGGATAATTTTTTATTCTGAAAAGCAGAATTCAGCCTCAACTGAGCAACTGTCATGAGCAGACCCATCCAGAACCCGAACCCAGGCCAAACCCAGGCGATCGCCTTGAGCTTTCACCCAGAAAAATCCTCACCCCCAAAAAACGCCAAAACCAGCCCAGTGTTACAGCGAACCCACCGCACTGGCCACTTGTTGAGAAACAAAGGGCAAAATAGCTTCATTTTTGCTGTGCGCCTTACCTTCGGTAAAAACCACCAATAAATAAGGGCGCTGTTCCGGTAATTCAATATAAGCCGCATCGTGGCGAACTGTACTGGTTAAACCCGCCTTAGACCAAATCCGAGTCTGGCGATCGAGACCCCCACCGAAAAACCCCGTGACTTGATTTTCCGGGTCCTCCGCCAGATCCTCGGGTTCTAGCGATCGTTTCATTAACTTCATCATCGCCGTGGTGGCCTTCGCCGAAACCGCGACCCCACCGACAATACTATGCAACAGGCGTGCCGTGGCATTGGTGGTCAGCATATTGCGATTTTCCATTAACTCTCCCAGGAAAACCCGCTCCCGACCATAAGCCCCATCACACCAGGTTTTGTGATTGACATTAATCGATTCCAATTCTGGCCATCCCAAAGACTGAAAGTAGCGATTCACTAAATTACGCTGATGCTTCCAACTTTCAAACGGTCCCGGGGACAATTCTGGACCACTGGTAGTCCCGGTTAACACATCCACCACCAGACTCGTGGCATCATTGCTGGAGTCCACAATCATGTCTCGGATGGCCCGTTCTAACTCCGGGGAACTCTGAATCATCTCTTTTTCCATCCATTCATAGACCGCGACGAGATAGAACAGCTTGACCACACTCGCCGGATAAATCCGTTCCACGCCGCGATAGTTAAATCCGCGCACGGGATGGTCCCAAAACGCATCGGGACTCAGGGCCCCGCCAGTATTCACGGATACAGGCGGGTCATAAACCACCCAAGTCATGGCCAGTTGGTTGCGGTTTAATTGGGGGAATTGCTCCCAGGTTGCCGCTAAAATGCGATCGCCTAAGTTTTCGAGTTGCTCGTCTTTGCGGAAAAATGTCATGGTTCTCTCTGAGGTTGTGTAATTCAAAAGTTAGAAGTCAGAATCAATTATTCTGTTTTCTAGCGACTTTCCGGCTGCTGTCGCCTTACTGTGCCTTCTTCTATTGCTGCATTTCTTTCTAAACTATGGTCTTGGTGAGTCAGCTTCAATTTAATCTAGCTTCTAAAGGGTCCGATGCACCGCAATATCGATGCCGAGTCAGTCTCAATCTCTATGATTCCCCCCAGTGCGAGGCTCTGGCAACCCAGGCATCCGAGGGCCGTCTGCTGAGAATTGTCCTCCCTCCGACGGAGGGGGCCGTGGGGGTCAAATTATGTGAAGATGACTATCCTGGATGGCTGGCCCTCACGGATTTGGAGAATCTGGACTTAGCTGAGACCCCTTACCAGGCGATCGCCCGGGACCGCACCCAGATAGAACCGCAGATTCCCGCCATCATTGCCTTTACCCACCAAGCCATGAGCGTCCCCAATCAGTACCTCTGGGGAGGAACCGTCGCCCCCAACTACGACTGTTCCGGATTAATGCAGGCCGCCTTCCGGACCGCTCAAGTTTGGTTACCTCGGGATGCCTATCAACAGGAAGCCTTTACCCAACCCATTCCCATCGACCAATTGCAGACAGGGGATCTCATCTTTTTTGGACCGCCAGAAAAAGCCACCCATGTGGGCCTTTATCTCGGTGAAGGTCGGTATATTCACAGTTCCGGGAAAAAAGGGGGGCGCAACGGCATCGGCATCGATGTCCTCTCCGAAAACAGCGATGATCCCGTCAGTCGTAACTATTATCAACAACTCCGGGGTGCAGGGCGAGTTTTAAAAAGTTATTTGCCTCAAGACTCGGAAACCTAAAGCGTCGAAATCTTAACATTCTTTAACAAACTGCGGAAAAATCAGTAGCATGAAAGAGGGGGGTCGGCAGATTGCGGCCTCCTCGGGCATTGGGACAGATACGGAATCCTATTTTCAAAGGTCTATAAAAACCCCGCAGGCTGAAGCCTGGGGCTATACGGACGAAGCCCGCCTGCGCGGGCTAAAGAGAAAATCGACTTGAGACAACCGGATTTGGGATCAAACACCTAATTTTACTCTTCAGCCTGCGTTTGGCGTAGCCTGCGCGACAGCGCATAGGCAGGCTTCGTCCGTGTAGCCCCAGGCTTTAGCCTGCGGGGTTTTTACCCCCTGGGTCTTGCCGTGACTGGACCCATGCCCTAGCTCGTTCATTTGTTGCAGTGGAAGAAAAGGAACCAAGGTTTTGAAGGTATTTTTAGAGATAGAGCCGCAGCGTCGCCAGAGCCTGTTGGGATTATTTGCGGCAGGCTTATTATTTTGGGCTTCTCTGGCTTCATTGCTGCCCACACTGCCGCTTTATGTCGAGCATATCGGGGGGACGAGAGGACAAATTGGGTTGGTGATGGGAGCATTTGCCTTGGGTTTACTGCCCTCCCGGCCTTGGTTAGGACCCCTAAGCGATCGCCGGGGTCGCAAAATCGTGTTACGGTTGGGGACCACGGTGGCAACGATCGCCCCGTTAGGATATCTCTTCGTTGATTCCATTCCCCTCTTGATGGCATTACGGGCGTTTCACGGCATTAGTGTCGCTGCTTTTACCACCGCTTACAGTGCCTTAATCACCGATTTAGCCCCCGATCGCAATCGAGGCGAATTAATTGGCTATATGAGTGTAGTCACTCCCCTGGGGGTGGCGATCGGACCGGCCCTCGGAGGGTTTTTACTGGAAGCTGCCGGTTACCCCCCCCTGTTCATCATGGCATTCGGATTAGGACTGCTCAGTTTCCTGTTGCTCTATTTCGTCAGTGAACCGCTACGGGAAGATTTAACCTCCCCTGCACTGGGTAAAGACTCAGGAAATTCCAGCGCCAAAGCAGATTCATTTTGGCGGCTGTTATGGAGTCCTCGTGTCCGAATTCCTTCCCTGGTGATGCTGCAAATTGGGCTAGTTTTTGGATCGGTGGCGACTTTTGTCCCTTTGTTTATTAAGGAAACCGCCAGTGATTTTAATCCCGGATGGTTTTACACCGCAGCAGCTACTGTAAGTTTTAGTATGCGTTTACTCACGGGTCGCGCCTCGGACCGTTATGGACGGGGATTATTTATTTCTGGAGGTTTGCTGGCGTACTGTCTGGCAATGGTACTGTTGTGGACGGCCCAGGATAGCCGGGATTTTTTACTAGCTGGGGCGGTAGAAGGCTGTGGTGCCGGGATGTTTCTGCCGATGATGGTGGCGTTGGTTGCCGATCGCTGTGCACCCCAGGAACGGGGGCGATTGTTTGCGATGTGTATTGGCGGGTTTGATTTGGGGATCGCTTTGGCGGGGCCGATTTTGGGGGTGATGGCGGAAGATTTAGGCTATCGAAATATTTTTGCGATCGCCTCGGTGATGGCCTTGATCGCATTGGGGATTTTTCTTACCCAGTCCAATATGAATTTACGCCAATCGCTCAAGTTTGCCTTGGGTCGCGATCGCGACCTGTATGCCCTGCAAAAATCATCATGAGGGAGAGCCAAAAAAAATTTTGGGTGCTGAATTAGAAATATCTAACGCAACACCCAAAATTTGTTTAGATTGTAAAAACGGGCTAGGAGGGATTCGAACCCCCGACACCGTGGTCCGTAGCCACGTGCTCTAGTCCACTGAGCTACAAGCCCTTACCGCTTAATAATACTAACACAGGCTTTTGGAAAATGAAACCCCCTTTTCAAAAAAATTCTGAAAATCCCCCAAACCCTTATCAGTTAAGTCATTTGGATGCTGAAGGACAGGCGCGAATGGTGGATGTGTCGGAAAAAGCAGTCACCCATCGACAGGCGATCGCCTCGGGACAGGTGCGGATGGATCGGGCCACATTTGACCAGATTCAAGCCGGGAATGCACCGAAAGGAGATGTTTTAGGGACAGCGAGACTGGCGGGAATTTTAGGAGCCAAACAAACCTCGGGGTTGATTCCGTTGTGTCATCCCTTACCCTTGCAGAAAATTGATGTCGAGATTTTGCCTGACGAGGAGCTCCCCGGGTATCGGATACTCGCCGAAGTCAGGACCAAAGCAGAAACCGGGGTGGAAATGGAAGCGTTAACAGCAGTCTCAGTGGCGGCATTGACTCTCTATGACATGGCCAAAGCATTATCGAAGGCGATCGCGATCGAAAGCATCCGCCTAGAGAGCAAGACTGGGGGGAAATCCGGAGACTATCAAGCCGATTAAAAGGCTTTGGGAATGGCATAAGGTTTGAGGACCTGCTCACCCAACGTTACTAGCTGTTGGGATCCTTCAATCATCAACAAATACCCGCCCTGGCGGAGATGATGATGATAAACTCCCACCGTGGACCCCTCGCCCAAAAAGCCTATTAATCCTCCGACCATTGCTCCCAAAACAGCGGCGATCGCCACCACCCCCGGAATGACCAACAGGGAGTTAAAACCCAGGGGGTTAATCAGTCCCAGGTGTAAGGCAAAAACCAATGCCGAACCCACCAGGAACCCCAGTGTGGCAAATACCATTAAAAAACGGCGAGCTTGGTCCAACGCAATTTGCATCGGTTCTAATAAACCCACACGAGCCGGAGAACTGTACCCTTGACCG
The DNA here is from genome assembly GCA_011390515.1 of Oscillatoria sp. Lineage (GTDB taxonomy): Bacteria > Cyanobacteriota > Cyanobacteriia > Cyanobacteriales > Laspinemataceae > Laspinema. The sequence continues at coordinate 8,406 of JAABSJ010000053.1, read as the reverse complement.
ACAATTGCCAGATGCTCCGGGGAAATCCCGTGATACTGTAAGAGGCGATAGGCGTCAAAAGTCGCTGCTTCATTAGCTAAGGGAATGATGGCCAGAGCGGTCTGGCGATTGCGAGAATGTTGGCGGAGTAAGCGCGAAGGAATCACAAAGCTGCTGGGGTGGTTGGGGTGGTGAAGGTTGATACTTGCATTTTATCCTGTGTTTTTTGAAGTAAGACTGGGGAAAAAATCTTCTTGCTTCCTGGGAATATGGGAATTGGTCCGGTAGTCACTCCGGGAACTGGATGGAACAGCGCCCTAGTTTTGAAGGTTGTTAACAAATTTTGGCTAAAAACCGATGACGCGCAACTGAGATGAGGGGCGATCGCTGATTCATCCGAGGTAGCGAAGACTTACAATTTTAAAAGTACAAGCCCGGGCCAAAACCCGAGCAACTTCATTGGAAAGAAAGGTAATCTATGCCACCTCGTTGGCCTCGTCAACCCGATCGCAGCGAACCGGATTACCGGAAACTCGACGATCGCATGAATTTCGCCGTCCATGTCGCCCTGTTTGCGGCCAGCAATTCCGGCCTCTGGTTTTTCCGGTCCTGGCAATCTTCCCCCTGGACGTGGACCCCTTGGCTCACCAGCGCTTGGCTATTGCTGTTAATCGCTCATGGGGTTTATATTTTCGCAATTGCAAATTATTCTGAAGAATCTAATGGCTAATTCCAGTAACACTGAAAAAATAGAAGTCCTGGCTGCTCAGATTGCCGATCGCGTTTATATCGATGTCGCCAAATGGCGGCTGCGCTTAGATGACGCTCATCTGCACACCCTCCTGGCTGAACAACTCTATCCGTTAGTCAGCGAAAATGCAGCCGTCAATGAATCCGACGTGAGCAAAGTGCTTGCAGGAATCAACGTTAATCTCGGTGGAGGACGGCGACAAATTCCCCTAATCGATCTGATTCCCACCGGGGAACAAATGGACCTCCTCCATATTTTAGAAGAGTTTCAGCGCGAACTTTAGTCCTTGGGCATCGATCAACACCACTAGAACTCGACTCCCCAAGAGCTTTACCCCAAGTGGGGCGCTTGAGGAAAACATCCCTCGGGGGCATTTTTGGCCCCTGGGTCAGTTTCTGACCTGGGCAGTATTTCTCAGGTCCAGATTAGGGTTTCGCGATCGGGAATCCAGCCTCACCAGGAAAAAGAAATTCATGAAAACACCCTCTAAAGTTTATTTGATCCGGCACGGGATCGCCGAAAACCAGGTAGATAATGCCCCAGATGAGAAGCGCCAGCTTACTAAGGAGGGAGTTCAAAAAACCCGGAAAGTAGCCAACCGTCTCCATCATTTGAATATTCATTTCGATCTGATTTTGACCAGCCCTCTGATCAGAGCAAGGCAAACGGCTGAGATTCTCCAAACCGCTGGGCTCGGTCATCACATTAAAGAATCTACTTCCCTGGTCCCGAATGGGGATATCAATAACTGGCTGAACTGGTATCAGCAATGGCGTCAAAGTGGCGGGCATTGTTTGGCCCTGGTCGGACATCAGCCGGATCAGGGCAACTGGGCAGAAATTTTGGTGTGGGGATCACCCAGAGAAGGACTGGTCCTCAAAAAAGCGGGCGTAATTGGTTTGGTCCTCCCCGAAACTGGGGATCCCGTGGGAAATAGTTCCCTCTTTTGGCTGACATCCCCCAAATTATTGCTATAAATTAATTGGCGATTGGTGATCCGTTATGGGTGACCTAAATCAACAATTCATAACGAATCAGTTCTCAGTCTTCGGACTGGATTGCTGCAATAAAAGCTCTGAAAGCATTGAAATTCAGACCTTTTATCCGCTTAAGTGCAGCAGATTTTGAGGAGGTTGTTCCTTAAAGGATTTTTGTAAAAGCAGGAACAGCCCCAGCAGATCTGATAAGTTAGCTTGAAGATATTTAATTACAGCGAAGGCTAAACCTATGACTGTCGCGGACGAACTAAAGACCGGTTTTGAATTTAAGCCCGGGTTAGAAGGCGTTCCGGTCACCCTATCCAGTATCAGTTTCGTGGATGGGAAGAAAGGAATTTTGGAATATCGCAATATTCCCATCGAAGAACTGGCCCTCAAAAGCACCTTTCTGGAAACCTCCTATTTATTGATCTGGGGGGAACTCCCGACCCAGGACGAACTCGATGCATTTGAGAAGGAAATTCGCTACCACCGCCGCATTAAATATCGCATTCGGGACATGATGAAATGCTTTCCCGAAAGCGGTCACCCGATGGATGCCTTGCAAGCCTCAGCTGCTGCCCTTGGCCTATTCTATTCCCGTCGGGCTTTAGACGATCCAGCCTATATTCGTGCGGCTGCGGTCCGGTTGTTGGCAAAAATTCCCACAATGGTGGCGGCATTCCAAATGATGCGGAAAGGGAATGACCCGATTCAACCTCGGGACGATCTGGACTATTCGGCCAACTTTCTGCATATGTTGACCGAACAAGAGCCAGATCCCCTAGAGGCTCGTGTGTTCGATATCTGCCTGACGCTTCATGCAGAACATACCATCAATGCTTCAACATTTTCGGCAAGGGTGACGGCTTCTACCTTGACGGACCCCTACGCGGTGGTGGCTTCAGCGGTGGGAACCCTGGCCGGTCCTTTACATGGAGGGGCCAATGAAGAAGTGATCGATATGCTTGAGGAAATTGGCTCGGTTGAAAATGTCCGACCCTACATTGAAAACTGTATCAACACCAAATCTAAGATTATGGGGTTCGGTCACCGGGTCTACAAAGTCAAGGATCCCCGAGCGATTATCCTGCAAAACCTCGCTGAACAATTGTTTGAGAAGTTTGGCCGGGATAATTATTATGACATTGCCGTAGAGCTAGAGCGAGTGGTGGAGGAAAAACTCGCTCACAAAGGCATTTATGCCAATGTGGACTTTTACTCGGGTCTGGTTTATCGGAAGTTGGGGATTCCTACGGATTTGTTTACGCCGATCTTTGCAATTTCCCGGGTGGCAGGTTGGTTGGCGCACTGGAAAGAGCAACTGGGGGAAAACCGGATTTACCGTCCGACCCAAATTTATACCGGAACTCATAGCGCGCCCTATATTCCGATCGCCGAACGGTAAAGCGATCGCGACGGAATTAGGACGAGTCTAGGCTGGAGGGACCTCTATCTCCGGGTTAAATCCATCTAGCCGCGATCGGCACCATTGCCCTTAGATTGTTCTAATCTGAGGGTTTTTTGTTGGCTAAGGAAACTCCAAAAAATAAAATCTCCAAAACGTTCGTTCGTAGTGACGGATCAACGGAGTAGCCCCATCAATGTAGGGGCGCAAGCATTGCGCCCTAGGGGCGCAAGCATTGCGCCCCTACACATACATACCTTCCTTACGAACGAAGCGGTGCCTGCGCGGCGTCAGAAAGAAAATCGACGTGATACCAAATCCGGTTGGAACAACTCAATGTTATGCATTAGCCCGCGCAGGCACCGCTTCGTCTGTATAGCCCCACCCTTGAGGGTGCGGGTTTTTAGAGACCCCTGAAAACCCGATTCCATCTCAAATCCCTGCCCCCCCCGATTAGAATCAACCCGATGGCGATCGCTCCGATGGCGATCCCCTCCCGACCCGTTCCCGGCTCTCCCCCGAGGGCCACCCACTTCCCTAAACACTCAAACTCAAGCCTCTCCCAGAGTTCTGGCGTCCATCGAGCGTTATACTGTTATTGCATTTAACCGAGTCGTAAAAAATCTTCACACTCTCAATTAGGAAGCATGAACTCAGGTATAGACCTACAAGGAAGTTTTATAAAAGCGCTCGCAGATTTGGGCCTTCCAGCGGGAGCCGCAAAAGCCATCTGGATGCCAATTCCAATGGTGCTCATGCTAGTTGTCGCCACCATTGGCGTACTCGTAACCGTCTGGCTAGAGCGAAAAATTTCTGCGGCGGTCCAACAGCGCATCGGCCCAGAATACATCGGCCCCTTGGGAATTTTAGCGCCCGCTGCCGATGGTCTCAAACTCTTGTTCAAAGAGGATATCCTGCCAGCCAAAGCAGACCCCATCCTCTTTACCCTCGGACCCGTCCTGGTGGTAGTCCCCGTGTTCGCTTCCTTCCTGATCGTCCCCTTCGGACAAAATCTGATCATTAGCGATGTCGGGGTAGCCATCTTTTTATGGATTTCCCTTTCCAGCATTCAGCCGATCGGCTTGCTGATGGCAGGGTATGCCTCCAATAACAAATACTCTCTGATCGGTGGATTGCGCGCTGCCGCCCAGTCCATCAGTTATGAAATTCCCCTCGCCCTGAGTGTACTGGCGGTGGTCATGATGTCCAACAGCCTGAGCACCCTGGACATTGTGGAACAGCAATCCAGCTATGGCATCCTCAGTTGGAACGTCTGGCGGCAACCCCTGGGCTTTATCATCTTCTGGATTGCGGCCCTCGCGGAATGCGAACGCTTGCCCTTTGACCTCCCTGAAGCAGAAGAAGAAATCGTCGCCGGATATCAAACCGAATATTCTGGCATGAAATTCGCCCTGTTCTACTTGGGTTCCTACGTCAACCTTGTGCTTTCCGCACTCCTAATCGCCGTGCTCTATCTCGGTGGCTGGGAATCTCCGATCCCTGTAGAACTCCTAGGAAACTGGCTGGGTGTCAGCGAAACCACCCCTTGGTTGCAAGTGATTACCGCAACCCTTGGCATCACCATGACCCTGCTCAAGGCTTACTTCTTTGTTTTCCTGGCCATTCTGATGCGCTGGACCTTACCCCGCGTTCGGATCGACCAACTCCTCGATTTAGGCTGGAAATTCCTGTTGCCGGTTTCTCTGGTCAATCTGCTTTTAACTGCCGCCTTAAAGTTGGCATTTCCCTTTGCCTTTGGTGGGTAAGCCCGGTTTTGTCCGGTCAAAAACTGCCCAGTTATTGCGCGATCGGTTAATTTCATCTTGACTTGACGTCACCACTCCCTATCACCTAGCAGTCATCGCCGAGAACACTATGCTCAAATTCCTCAACCAAGTTAGCAACTACGCCAAAGAAACCGTTCAAGCGGCCAAATATATCGGTCAAGGACTCTCCGTGACCTTCGACCATATGCGCCGTCGTCCAGTTACGGTGCAATATCCCTACGAAAAATTGATTCCTTCCGAACGCTATCGGGGTCGGATTCACTTTGAATTTGATAAGTGCATTTCCTGCGAAGTGTGCGTGCGCGTTTGTCCGATTAACCTACCCGTGGTGGATTGGGAATTCAACAAAGAAACCAAAAAGAAACAGCTCAAACACTACAGTATTGACTTCGGCGTTTGTATTTTCTGCGCCAACTGTGTAGAATACTGTCCGACCAATTGTCTCTCCGCGACGGAAGAATACGAACTTTCAACTTACGATCGCCACGAATTGAATTTTGATAACGTGGCAATGGGACGCTTACCTTACAAGGTCACCGACGATCCAATGGTGACCCCCCTCAGAGAACTCGCCTATCTACCCAAAGGCGTGATCTCTCCCCATGATTTGCCCCCAAACTCTCGTCGTGCGGGTCTGCGTCCCGAAGAAATTCGAGAACAAATGGAACAAGAATAATCCACAGAAAAATAGGGGAAATTTGTCACCGGATCGAATGGGATGATTTAAGTCAGGATGAAGAATGGCCCAAACCAATGACCCCAGACAAATGACCCCCGACAAAGCACAAAGGACAAAGAACAAAGGACAAATACAGTGAATTTAGCGGAAGGCGTTCAGATAGTTTCGTTTGGCCTGCTGGCCGTGATGATGATAGGAGCCGCCTTGGGTGTCGTCCTCCTGTCTCAGGTCGTTTATTCGGCCTTTTTATTAGGCGGTGTGTTTATCAGCATGGCCGGTTTGTATCTGTTGCTCAATGCTGATTTTGTAGCAGCGGCCCAGATTTTGATTTATGTCGGTGCCGTTAACGTGCTGATTTTGTTTGCCATCATGCTGGTCAACAAACAGGAGGATTTTACGAACCTTCCCAATTACTGGATCCGTCGCGGAGCAACCGCCCTCGTCGCCTTGGGATTATTCGCCCTATTAAGCACGATGGTCCTCTCCACTCCTTGGGCCGTGACACCCACTGCAGCAACCGTAGAAAATACGGTTGTGCAGATTGGAGAACATTTATTCAGCGATTTTTTACTCCCGTTTGAATTAGCCTCTGTCCTGTTGTTGATGGCAATGGTCGGGGCGATTATTTTGGCCCGTCGGGAGTTAATTCCTACGGAGCGAAAAGCCCAACTCGATTCAGCAGAAATGGATTTGAAGTTGCCGGAACGTCCCCGTGCACCCGTCCCGGCTCTCGGGGGAAATCGGGTAAAAACCCAGGAATGAAAAGGGTAAAAGCACATAAAATGTTTGAACTAACGTTGTGAACTAACGTTGTGAACTTTTACCGTTTTAAGGGGTGAATTTCACCGCCCCTTAATCATTCAAACCCTAGTAAGATACTGATGAGGATTAATGGAACTGCAACTCGAATACTTTTTAGTTTTGGCAGCCGCCTTGTTCTGCATTGGCATTTATGGCTTGATTACCAGTCGCAACGCCGTCCGGGTGTTGATGTCGATTGAGCTGTTGTTAAATGCAGTGAATTTGAATTTAATCGCCTTTTCTAATTTCCTGGACTCCGCTACAATTAAGGGTCAGGTTTTTGGCGTGTTTGTGATTACTGTGGCGGCAGCGGAAGCGGCAGTGGGTTTGGCGATCGTCCTGGCTATCTATCGGAACCGGGATACGGTGGATATGGAGCAGTTCAATCTCCTGAAATGGTAATAGGAGTCTGAGTCACGAGGCTATGACTCTATTAAACCGGGTTTTTTAAAAGAGACCCGGTTTCTAATTTTTGGAGGAGGCTGTTCGGGTCGGCCATTCAGTTTCGGTGGAATCGGGGAATCAGCATCCTCATGGAGTATATTCTGAGGAGATTTAGAGGTGAGGGGCTGCTCCAACAAGAATTAGGAATAAATCACCTGCATGGGGGATAAATCGGTCGCTCCAGGGTGATAAACCGTAGGAATTCGTACAATAACTTATGGGCTGACTGGATAAACTGATGAATGCCCAGAAAAGAACATAAAACGGTTAGGGGGTTAGTCTCAAGTGCAGCTAAAAAATGCAATTATTTCTCATAAAGCCGGAGATGACCTATCTCGGCGGTGGGCTGATCGATGCGCTCGGGAGTTGGAAAATCGGGGGTGTCATGTTTTGGTTGGACCCAGTGGGTTTAAGGATAATCCCTATCCCGTTTTTTTGGCTTCTTCGACCAGTCAAATTGATTTGGCTGTGGTGTTTGGGGGGGATGGCACGGCCCTTGCTGCGGCTCGACAACTGGCTCCGGAGGGGATTCCGATGTTGGCGGTCAATGTGGGCGGGCATCTGGGGTTTATTACGGAAAACTTTGAGGAATTTAAAGATACGGAACGAGTTTGGGATCGCTTGTTAGAGGACCGCTATGCGATTCAACGCCGGATGATGCTCCAAGGACGGGTTTATGAGGGGCATCATACGAATATGAAACCGGCGAGCGATCGCTTTTTGGCCTTAAATGAAATCTGTGTCAAACCGGCGGCAGCGGACCGGATGATTACCTCGATTCTGGAAATGGAAATTGATGGGGAGGTGGTGGATCAGTATCAGGGGGATGGTCTGATTGTGGCAACCCCGACGGGATCAACTTGTTATACGGTTTCAGCGAATGGCCCGATTATGCATGATGGCATGGAGGCGATCGCTGTGACTCCGATTTGTCCCCTGAGTTTGTCCAGTCGTCCGATTGTGTTACCCCCAGGAGCCGTGGTCAGTATTTGGCCTTTAGCAGACCCGGATTTGAGTACGAAGTTGTGGATGGATGGGGTGATGGCTACTTCAATTTGGCCGGGACATCGGGTGGATGTCCGGATGGCAGATTGTCGGGCTAAGTTTATTATTTTACAGGAGAATTATTCCTATTATCAGACCTTAAGGGAAAAGTTACAATGGGCAGGAGCGAGAATTAAATATAATAATAATCACCGCCATTAAAGGATTATTAAAAGATGCAAAAACTTAGGCGATCGCCTCAATGAACCGGGGAAGATAGGGGGTTCATTGAGGCGATCGCCTATAGCAATCCTTGCGTGCCGTTGTGGAAGTCGTCAGCGGCCCCCAACCGTCGGCGGCCCAGAACATCCGAGGGGAGCTTTGGTAGGGTCGATGGGGGCTATGAAACCCCGCACCTCCCTGTTAGAACCGGACGTGCGAGTTTCCCCGCATACGGCTCCCGATAATCTAGCCATTTGGCTTGCTGGAGTGGACATAATCATGACAGGATTCGTGTACTGCCGTCAAGTTTTTAGGTTTCCAGTTGTCGTGTTTTCCATCAATATGATGAAGTTGGACTCGCTCTCCACCTAAAA
>JAABSJ010000052.1 GCA_011390515.1 Oscillatoria sp. | reverse complement strand
AATAAGAACGACTGAAGTCGTTACTACGAACCTGAATAAGAACGACTGAAGTCGTTACTACGAACCTGAATAAGAACGACTGAAGTCGTTACTACGAACCTGAATAAGAACGACTGAAGTCGTTACTACGAACCTGAATAAGAACGACTGAAGTCGTTACTACGAACCTGAATAAGAACGACTGAAGTCGTTACTACGAACCTGAATAAGAACGACTGAAGTCGTTACTACGAACATTAGAGAACGACTGAAGTCGTTACTACGAACTCAGAGAACGACTGGGTTTGGCTTAACAATTCTTTACAGCCGCGCCTAAAAAAAATAGGCATCGGGGCTTGTGTTGTTGCACCGGATGCCGTATTATGTGATAATGGGAGGCTTGACTCTAATAAAAAAAGTGATTATATTTCCATTATAACATAATATATCAAAGCCCAGGAAAAAATGCAACCCCTGAAGGAAAAAAAATGCGCCCGGGTGATGGTGAAATTCACCATTATTCACAGATAGCCATGTTCTGCCAGAAAAGCGGGGGAAATCTGGTCAAAACCGGAAAGGGAGGGAGTGACATCATCGGAGGGGATATCCGAGAGAGGAGAACCGAAACTCGAACGGATGAATTTACCGACATATTTGCCCAAGATATCCGCTTCTAGGTTAACCCAGTGACCGAGTTGGAGATAGCGGAGGTTAGTTTCGGCATAGCTATGGGGGATGACGGCAGCGGTAAAGTAAGTGCCTTGTTCATCACAATCGGCGATGGTGAGACTGATGCCATTGACTGCAATGCTGCCTTTGGGAACGATATAGGGGGCAATTTGGCGCTGCCATAGCTGTTGGGAAGCGGGGGGTGCAGTGAAGGTCATTTCCCAGGAACTGGCGGTTTGGATGGACTGTTGCAGACAGCCGATCGCATCCACATGACCCGTGACAAAATGACCGCCTAATTTGCTGCCAACGCGCAGAGAGGTTTCGAGATTGACGTAGGTATGGGAGACCCTGCCGAGGGTGGTGCGATCGCTGGTTTCCGGGGAGGCGATCGCCACAAAACCTCGCGGCAAAATCTCGATGACCGTTAAACAGACCCCATCGACGGCGACGCTATCCCCTAATGCTAAATCCGTGAGCACCGCCTCAGCGCCGGAATGACAGGAAATTTTGAGATTTTCTGTCCCAGTCGCCTCAATCGTGCCTAATCCCTGAATTAATCCGGTAAACATGGCGTTTTCCTTGAAATTGCATAAATTCTCGACAGTTTGTTACCATTTTTGCCAATCCCCAGTCAAATTTTTTATTAAATTCCTGGCAAAAGAGGGATCTAAGCGGCCAAAGAAGAAGGCATACTGGAATTTGTCAAGCTAAAAAAAGCACCGTGGCTGAGAGAGGTAGGGACCATGCGGTTGCACTTCTTCTGGTTGAACCTCACCCGTTTGCCTTAACGTTATAGTGAAGCATGGACCTGCCTAAAACAGGAGAACGAGACTTGCTTCAGAAGTGTCGAGTTCATTATCCCCCATAGCGTGTTCTAAAGAGGCCGAGCCGATGATTGAGATGAAAGTCGCTGGAATTGCATTGGATGCAGCAACAAGGAGTCCCATAGTGCTGCTCAGAGACGCCGGAGATCGACGAGCTCTGCCGATCTATATAGGCCAAGACCAAGCTAGGTCAATTATTAGCGCCCTTGAAAGCCAAAAACCGCCTAGGCCTTTGACCCACGATCTCATGGTGAATATCCTAGAAGAATATGAGATCGGTTTAGACCGGATTATTATTCATACTTTACAAGACAATACATTCTATGCAGTCCTGAAGCTTCGTCACGGAGAAGTGATTAAGGAGATTGATGCCCGTCCTTCGGATGCGATCGCCTTAGCACTGCGGACCAATAGCCCGATTTGGGTGATGGAAGAAGTGGTGGCGGATGCCTCGATTCCCGTGGATCGAGAAGCGGATGAAGCTGAACGGCAAGCGTTCCGTGATTTTGTTTCTAATATTAGCCCGGAAGATTTCATTCAGCGTAAGGAATTTGGTTCCGGTAGTGGAGAAGTGCAAGAATCGTAGAGCGTTTCAGGGGATGCGGAAGCAAGGGAAATCCAGAATTCAGAATCAAGAGAAACCCGAGGATCTGTGCATTCTAATTTCTCAATTCCCGGCCTTCCTCCCCGGAACGAAATCTGAGGAAAAGATGTAAATCGTGGATTACCGCCGATTTGGAAAAACTAATCTATCTCTGTCGATTTTTTCCCTGGGAACGATGCGATATTTGGCGTCCCCGGAAAATGCGATCGCCACCGTGCAAGCAGCGATAAAACGGGGAATCAACCATATAGAAACCGCCCGAGGGTATGGCAACAGTCAAGAATATCTCGGCCAAGCTCTCATGGAATTGTTGCAGGGAAACTCTCCTGTTCAGCGAGAACAATTGTACATCACCACTAAACTCCCTCCTTCCGGGAATGCGGATGAAGTAGAACGGTGTATTGATGAATCCTTAGACCGCCTCAATGTGAATTATTTGGATGGGTTGGCCATTCATGGCATTAATACCCGCCAACATTTAGAATGGGTGTTAGATGCTCAGGGGGGAATGCAGGGGATTAACCAAGCGCTGCGCGATGGTCGAGTTCGACATCTGGGATTTTCGACTCATGGCAGCTTAGACTTAATTTTAGCCACCATTAACACCGATTTATTTGAATTTATCAATCTGCATTATTACTATTTCTTCCAGCGCAATGCCGACGCTATTGCCTTAGCGCATCAAAAAGATTTAGGCATTTTTATTATCTCTCCGGCAGACAAAGGGGGAAAACTCCATACCCCACCGGAACAACTATCCCAACTCTGTCATCCCTTAACTCCCCTAGAATTTAACTATCAGTTTTTGTTAAGCGACCCGCGCATTACCACCTTAAGTCTGGGTGCCGCTAACCCCGAAGAACTTACCTTGCTCGATCGCCTGTCCCTTCTGAACAATCCCATAGACCAAAATGACAGCAACCCTATCCCCATTCCACAAGACATCATCAATCGCCTAGAAAACCATGCCACCCAGGTGCTAGGTTCAGACCAATGCAGTCAATGTTATGCCTGTTTGCCTTGTCCAGAAATCATTAATATTCCCGAAATTTTACGCTTAAGAAATCTCGCTGTTGCCTACTCCATGACCGATTATGGTCAATACCGATATTCCATGTTTGAAAATGCCGGACATTGGTTTCCCGGGATGAAAGGAAATCGATGTAGCAATTGTGGAGATTGTTTACCCCGATGTCCGGAAAAACTGAATATTCCAGCACTCTTAGAAGATACTCACGATCGCCTCAAGGGTAAATCCGGTCGGCGGTTATGGGGGTAATCCCGTTGAAATTGTTAAACCGAAGGACCAGAAACCGGGTTTCTCGCCCAAAGTGTCTGAAAAAAGCCTAAATGCTGTGAAGAAACCCGGTTTCTAACCGTTACGGTTACCCGAGACTAGCAGCAATTTAAAATTAAAATTATGACTTTGAAACGCGATAGAAATCATCTAATATCCAATCCGGTTGTCTCAAGTCGGTTGTCTCTCTTAGCCTGCGTAGGCAGGCTTCGTCCGTATAGCCCCACCCTTCAGGGTGCGGGTTTTTACGGAAGAGTTAACCGTAAATGTAGAGGCGATTCGCGAATCGCCCCTACATTTAGAGAGGTAATGCGGAAGTCCTGCCTTTTATATTTGCTACTACTCGGGTTAATTCCACTTTGGGCGAGAGTCGGATTGACTCAAACTTCCGCGCCAGCATTAGAAGCAGTGGAGGATCTGGTACCCCCAGACGATCGCGAACTTCCGGCTTTAGAACTCCAGCAGATGCCTCCGGAAAAACCCCCCTTACAGTTTTTAACCATCCCACCGGAAATCGATCCAGCCGAATTTAATATCACCACGAATTACACAATTTCTCAAACTGGGGTGACGGTTCCTTCTTTATGGTGGGTTAACGAACAGTTTGGATATAGACTGGTCGAAAACTGGTTAGCCTACCCCCGAAATGGAGAGGATACAGGCACCGTGGATCTGATTGTCAACCGTCAAAGCTGGAGTTTGTTGGATTACCTGCAACGCTATGAGTTTTTGAATCATTTCGGGCAAGTGGCGAAGGATTACGGGTACAACATTCGGGTGTTTACTCGTCAGCAAAGACTGTTAGGAAGTTATACCTGTACCTCCGAACCAGTCGCCTGCAATTTGTGGCTAGATTCCCAAGGATTAGAGAGTCAAGCGCCGTAAACTTTGGGTCATTGCAACCCTTAACTCAGCCGAATTTCCCGCCAGAGGGCCTCATAAGTTTCCGCAATCTCGGGGGTGAGGGGTTCGATAAATTCGCTATTGGCGATCGCCTCGGCAGAGGGTAAGAGTATCCCATTGGTTTGCAAAGCATTGGGTAACTCTCCTCGGTCCCGATTCAATAACATCGGAGAGGCAGCTTGACTCAATTGAGAAAGCTGAACTGCCATTTCCGGATTCCAGCAAAAATCAATCCATTGTTTTGCCAAAGCGGAGGCGGGGGGTGGTGTTTCTGGGTTAACTGGATTGGGTCCTGCGGGTCGAACCCACAATTCCGACCATAACGCCGTCCCCGAGGGAGGAACCACGGCGCGAATTTTTGGATTGCGCTGCATGGTTGATAGAATATCGGTGGACCATCCGACAGCGACCCAAGTATCTCCAAGCACTAAGGGTTGGAGATAGGTATCGGAACTATAGAGTCTAGCTTGGCGATGGAGTGCGAGGAGTTGTTCCTTGAGTTCCGGGAGATCATCAAGGCGATCGCGATTGTAGGAGTGACCGAGGGTTTTGAGGGTTAAACCAATCACTTCCCGGGGACTGTCCAGTAACGAGAGGCGATCGCGCAGTTCGGGATTCCACAAATCACTCCAATCTTGGGGGGTCCAGCCTAAATCTCTGAATTTATCTGTCCGATAGGCAATCACCGTGGTTCCCCAACGATAGGGTGCGCCCCAAACCTGACCCTCGGGGTCCAGTTGTCCCTCGGCATTTCGTCGGACCAAAGTTTGCCATTGGGAGGGGAGGTTGTCCCATTGTTCCAGGGTGGTGGGGTCCAGGGGGAGAATCAGTTCTTGGGCGATCGCCCGTTCTAACCAGTAATTTCCTAACGTCACCAAATCAGCCAAATTTGAGGGTGCAGTATCCTGATTACTCCCCGGCAGATTCCATCGGCGACCCGAGTTGTTGGATGGGGGTTTTTTCCACTGTTGCAGGAGTTGAAACAACTCGTCTAACTGCGCCGCAGGGGAAAAGTTCAAAACTGCCCGGTTGTCCAGTTGCTTGCGGAATTCCCCCATTGCTTGGGCGGGAATGGAACTTTTCAACAGCAAAATTTTGAGAGTTTGGCGATCCACAGTGCCACATCCACTCAACACTTGAGCAAGGGCGAGGGTACTGAGGCTCATTAAAAAAGATCTTCGATTCACGCGCTTAATAATAGGATTTTGTTTAATCACACCCGTGCCTGGGGAAACGGGAAGATTCTCATCTGAGGGAAGGGTTAAAAATTAAACCCTTCCCATGTCCCGAGTCTCTCCTATTTTAGCGGTCAAATCCTATTCCTCGATGCGTTTTTCTAAATACTGACCGATGGTTTGTTGTTCTCCGGCGCGAGAGATGATGGTTTGGCGGGTCCGGTAGCGATCGCCAATCAATTTTAATTCTTCCTCAAAGACCGAGCCATTATATTCGGTTTTCAGGCACAAAGTTTGAGGATTGACAAAGTAAAAGGTGGCTTGTACCGGGTCCCGAGTTAAAAAGCCGCGATCGCGATAGAGGATATTTTCTCTTGCGCCAAACAGGGTACTTCCTGCGGATTTCTTGTTGCCGGAAACCGAGTCTCTACTTTCCCAGGAGACTTCACTGCCGCAGATGAGTGCATTCTGTTCGGGGAGTTGATGGCGTTTTGCCAGTTCTATCAGTTCTGGACTGCCTGGTTCTAAAAACCGCACTGTAATTACGCTCACCATTTCCTGGGTGTTGCCCTCGGGTAAGGTATAGTAACGGCGATCGGAATGCCACCGGCCCTCGGATTTTTGGAAAAAATCGGCAATCAGGGATTTCTGGGTCGATTGGGCTAGGTTGATCGAAGTCATCAGGGTTCTTACCTCCTCCGGTTATGGATTGAGCCTATCAATCTGACCCGGAAAGTTGTTGTCAATTTTGTTACGTTTCTTAATCTATCTTGACAAGTTGGGAGTGCCATCAAACCTGGGATGGATTCTCCATCGGGGAGAGATTAACAATAAAACTGCCCTGTCAAGGTGATAAATTTGATGACTCAAATCGTTATTTCATGTAGAGGCGCTTCGAGAAGCGCCTGTCCAGATGAGCAATTTAATTACCCCAAATCGTTATTTCATGTAGGGGGGATTCGAGAATCGCCCCTACAAATACACCTTGACAGGGCTAACTGTTAAAGACTCTGGTGAGCATACCGCATGGTCAGCGCTTCAATGACTTGTAAGAGTTGAGATTGAGTCCAGTTTTGGTAAAGATGGGCAGCGATCGCGCAACCTCCTGCACCGACTCCTTCCTTGACAAATCCGCGCTCATAAGCACAGAGTTGAGGATAACGAGAATCGGCAAAACTGAGTTGAGTTGCCAATAAAGGGACAGGACCGACGGCTTTAGCCAGTCCCACCGTGTCTCCAGTTGGGTCTTCAGCAACCCAGCGGGTGGTCCCGACTACAATGCGATCGCCATTCCAGGGGAGGGCATGATAATAAGCCAAGGCCCGAATTAAAGCATAAACCGCCAGCATTTGCGTCCCACCGGCCAACAGGACACCACAGACACGACTGGCGGCGATCGCCATGCCTGCCGCCACCGCTTGCATCGGGTCTCCCACCGCTGCGATCGCCATCAACGGGTCTAAATCATAGCCCGTGATTCCCCCAGCAACCGACTTCAAAGGGGTACGATTCCGGTGCGCCTGTGCCAAACCCGCCTGTACTAGGGCCAATTTTTGCTGATGATTGCACAGGGGATGAGAACTATTCACCTTGCCGTTGGCATCAATTCCTAAATCCATCAACACAGAGAGGGCCGTTGTCGTACCACCCACGACACATTCCGCGACAATTAAATAACCCTCTGGATGCGCCTGGGCGAGTTTCTGGCCCCAATGGAGTCCCGCTTCAAATAACCGTTGCACCATTGACGGTTCCAAAGCTTTGCCGGTACTCAGACAGCGTGCAGGAGTCCCCCCCAGGTCCACCGCTGGGATCGCTGGGGGATGGGGTAACCCGGCATTAAAGACCGACAGGGGAATGTTTTGAGCTTCTAAGACAGCACGAGAAATCAGGACCGGCGAGGCACCGGCTTGGAGAGGGGGGAGGGGATATTGGGGATGAGGACGGGGACCGGAGTAGAGAAATTCTGCATCGGCGATCGCGGTGTATTGGCGATCGCGTGGGGTCGCACCGGCAGCGGAAATGCCGGGAATTAACCCGGTGTCTGTAAAACCGAGAATGCAGGCAAAGTGGGGTTGCTGTCCGCGATGGCGATCGAGCCACTGTTGTCCCTGTTGAAGTTGGGTGTAAATTCGGATCACGAGAGGCAAAAGTGGGGAAGACTTCAGGGATGGGGGTGGGGTTGAGGCTGAATTGAAGACCCGGCGATCGCCAGTTTATTCTTCATCGAGTAATACTTGGACCCAAGGTGGCGGAGGTGGAATGGGATTGCCAATCTTTTCAAGCAGGAGAGAGGCGGCTAAATGCACGGCAAAAAGGTAGATGAGATTCTGAACCCAGACTAAAATGGCGGCTAAGGCTTGAATCACATAGAGACTCGGTTGAACCAGCAATCCCAACCTCAGAAATAGCCAGTCGGCAAGTTCGGTAATTTGAATGGTTAGGTAAACCCAAAGATCTTCCCCCACGAGAATTCCTAACAGCCAGAGGCGAAAGAAGAAGCCAAAAGAGCACAGGAGAGAGCCTAAAAGGATGGCGACTTCCCAACTGGCGCGACGCTTCCAGAGACATCCAAGCAAGACCCCCAGAAGACCAAACGGGACTACAAAGAGAATGCTGCGCGTGGGTCCCATGAGAACCGAGAGTAACAAACCGGAGACGACTGCACCCATCCAAGCGGCGCGATTCCCCCAGCGCAGGTAAACCAGGGCGATCGGGACCGGAAAAAAAATCCGCAGCACGGGACCGAGGGGAAAGTAATAATTGATTAGCCAAATCAAGCTGGCGGTACTGGCAAAAAAGGCGGTTTCGACCAGAATTAAGGCATTATTTGGGAGTCTGCCCGGGGCAACCGAGGGAGCATCTGTGCTGCGAGGGGTTGAGGTTTCCCGAAGATCCGCATTCAGGGAGTCCGGGAACCCAGAGAAATCGGGAGGACCTAGGGGTTCTGAATTAGGATTGGGATTAGGATTGGGATTAGGAGAATCGGAAGCGGAATTCGGGTTATTATCTGCAAAATCAACCATCAAATTGTGTCCAATCAGTTAACCGTTAACGATTTAGGGTGAAGCGTTAACGGTTGAATTTGGGTTTGGAGAATGGGGTCAAGACTGCGATCGCCTTTTAAACAAGTCCAGGGCGATCGCGCTTCAGGGTCCTAAACCATCAGACGTTCCAGAGCATTGACATCTGGGATACAGAGGGTCTCGCGATCGCGCTTAATCAAACCCTTCTTCTCTAGTTTACTCAATACCCGAGTGACCGTTTCACGAGCCAATCCACTCAGACTGCTTAATTCCCGATGGGGTAAATTCGGAATTTCGATCCCTTCAGGAGATTCTTTTCCTTGTCCCTCCGCTAAAAACAAGATAATATCCGCCACCCGAGAGGTGCTATCGGATTCTCGCAACCGCAAACGACGGTTGACTTGGCGCAGGCGTCTTGCCATCAATTGGGCCAACCGAATTCCAGCTAAGGGTTCGGTATGAATTAACTGCACAAAATCTTGGGCGGGGAGATTGCCAATCGTGGTAGGGGCCAGGGTAATCACATCGGTGGATCGTGGCACTTCATCCAATGCGGCCATTTCGCCAAAGATTTCACCGGAGCCTAAAATATTCAGAGTGACTTCCTTGCCATCAAGGTTGTAGGTGCGAATTTTCACCCATCCCTCTAATAAAAAATAAACAGAACTTCCCCAGTCATTTTCCAACAAAATGACTTGATTCGGGGGATGGGTGCGGCTCACAATATGCGCCGTTGCCCGTTCTACAACGGGTTCGGGTAATCCATTAAAAAACGGCGTTGCGCGAATTAATTCTTCAACGTTGGGTACAGAATCGCGAGAGGTAAATCTTTCATCCATTAGGCCATCCTCTTATAAACGCGCCAGGGGTAAATCGATGTTTTTCATAAATCGGATTGTATTGAACCAAGAGATGACCGATTACATTCTTTTAGGGACTCTTTTAGGGACTTGCTACAGATAGACCAGGCAGTTGGCATCGCCTGGATACTGTCCGAAACAATATTTAGAGACAACATAAAAACATAAACCAATTTGTACTTTTAGGAGTTTAGAAGTTTAGGGTTTGGCTGTTGTTGTCAATGGGCAAGGGAGGAGAACCTGCGCCTTTTCCTACTGAAATTATGCGTAACCCTGGGATAAACCGCCACCGATGTTGCACTCAGAGTAGACTGGGTGTTTTCTCCCTCTAATTTATCGCCTCTGGCTCACTGGCCTGGATAAGGGTCTGATTCCTGAAGTCCTTGTGCCGGGGCCGGTTGGGTCCTCAACGAACGATCGGGCTTCAAAACTGGAAAAATCAGAGGGCGATCGCCTTGTCTCTTGAGAGTAGTGTACTGACTACTTTAACTATATCTGGATCGGGGGCCTCTACCACAGGAATTTTAAGCCGTTTCCCAGGTTTCAAGGACCCG
Source organism: Oscillatoria sp. (assembly GCA_011390515.1). GTDB lineage: Bacteria > Cyanobacteriota > Cyanobacteriia > Cyanobacteriales > Laspinemataceae > Laspinema. The sequence goes on along the minus strand of JAABSJ010000052.1, from coordinate 19,937 downwards.
TTTGAGTTCCCCTCCGCCTAGCTGATTTAGAAATGACGAAGGTAGGCATCCCAAATTTAAGAACCCCGGTTTTAAGGTCCCCAGATACCCATCGAGCCAGACTCGACTAGAAACATCGTTTTTTAATAAAATCCCAGAAAACACTTAGCCATAATAACCTATTCGCGAGTCTGACCCCACAGACCCTTGACAATATCCCTGGGGGGTCTACTCTTTTACCCTCCATCGCCTTCAAAAGAGGACTTACCCTGGCTTTAACGACCGAATCCTACCTGTAGGGGCGATTCTCCAATCGCCTCTTCCAATAATGGCAGGCGATTCTCCAATCGCCCCTACACAGAGCAATCATCGCCTTCAAAAGAGGACTTACCCTGGCTTTGACGACAGAATCCTACCTGTAGGGGCGATTGGAGAATCGCCTCTTCAAATAATGGCAGGCGATTCTCGAATCGCCCCTACACAGAGCAATCGTGGTATTTGTAATAAAATGGGCTTAGGGTATCGTGATCAAAGGTGGCAGGAATGGGCAACGGTGTTTCTGACCGTTTCTTTAAGCTTTTATTCGGGATTGATTTGTCCCCCAATCCGGGATCTGCCATTGGCTAACCCATGCCGAAGGGCTGTTGTGTGTGAAGTCTGCGCCAAAAAAATCAATTCAGCGGAAACCGTTGGAAATCAAGTCTAATCATTTTCTTGCTTTAGAAGGCCGGTAAAGGATTGGGAAAACCAACTGGGTTTGTTACAAAATCTTGGCTTTTGAAAACACCCAATCTGGGCCAAACACCCTGTTTCTTGTCCCGGGGATTTCAAACTGTTCCCCTGCTCTAGTAACAACAACCCCACTGAGTCGCCCTGGCCGGGATGAGAGGCACATCCCTTGGAATCGTCGGAAAATGAATCAAAAAATTGCCTCGGTACAAGCTACGATACGTTAAAAGTACCAGTATTTTCGGGGCAGAGGGGAAGTCTGTGCTGTTCTTATCGCCAGAGGTTCTATGGTGAGTTCTAATCGGGATCAACTACAAGCACTGATTGCAGACATTGATGGAATTCTGCGAAAAATGAACTCCCGCCTCGCGTGGTGGAGTTCGGGAGACACTCGTCGGGTTTTGGAGCGAGTTCGTCTGTATCTGGATTCCCAACTGGCCTCGGAGGGTAGCCCGGAGGGGGCAAGGCGTGCGATGCAGCCTTATGCGATCGCCCCTGGCACCGTGAGCGAAGCGGCTGAAGCTCAAGCGGTTTTGCACGCCCTGATGCAAGATTTGAGCGGGTTACGGACTAACCTGATGCAACCGTTACAGGAAGAAATCGCTACGTTACGACAAGAGCGATATTCCCTGATGGAAGAAGTCCGGCAGTTGGAGCAAAGACAACGGCATTACCAGACTCTTGCGGGACAACAGGCTCATCAACAACAGGCGATCGCCGATTTTCTCCAAGCTTTACTGGGACCCCTGCAAGAGGGCCTCTCCCAACAGGTTTCTCAGGCGATCGGCCAGATAGAAACCCAACTCTTAACCGAGGGGACTGGCGATCGCCTGGAACAAAGCCCTCTCGACTCTCAGTTCCGCGAAACTCTCCACGCCTTCACGGTAGAGAATTCTGGCCTGTTATCCCCGGAAGCCCGATTAGAACAGTTGCAGCGGTTACAGGGGGAATCCGATCGCCTCTTGATGTCCCTCGACTCTACCCTGCGCGTTGTCTTTAAAGCCCTCGAACGCAACGTTAACAGTTACAATGAGTCCCTGGTTCAAGGCTTAGACAAGATGCATCGCCTCGGACAGCAAGGGGAACTGATGTTTAGCGCCTTGGTCAATCACCTGGCCCAACTCTTAGGTCAAGAGACCTCCACCTATTTAAAATCCTCTCTGCGACTCCTGGCCGCAACTCAAGGGGCGATCGCCAAAGAGCAGGATTCCCCCCCAAAATCCGACCCAGAACCCTCTAACCTCGAATCCCCTCCCACTCCACCGCCACCGCCAAAAACTGCTCCCGTCCCCTCGGTCCAACCCGAACCCCAGGCCGAATCTCCCTCCCCAAAGCGGCCTAAACCGCCTCAAGTTTCTGCCCCGGCATCAGCGTCTGAACTCTCTGTGGAAGAGAACCCTGAACTGCTTACCTTCCCCTTTGCTGGAGCAGAATTAACCCCGCCAATGGAAGCAGCAGAGGATGAAACCACTGAGGCATCCCCGGAACCCGACAAGGCAACGGAGAGAGCCCCTCAAATAGTCCCCAAGACTCGGGTGGAAATGTCTCAAGACAACTTTGAACTCGCGGCACAATGGGCTCAGAGTGCTCAGGAGGAGGAGTTGTCCGAGGCGATCGCCCCGGAAAATAGCCCCATTTCCCCCTCGGATTTAGACTTCGAGGACCTGCCGGAATTAGGTCTGGAGGGGTGGGTTGCAGGGGATGATGACCTGCCCGAAAATTGGGAGTTGTCCGAGGGTTTGGAACTCGAAGACAATCTCCCTCCCCCCTCGGAGTTCATCCCGGACTCGGGGGATGAGGATTTATTCGCCCTGAGTGAAGAACCGAACAATGGAGAGACTCAGGAGACTTCCCCCGATGACGAGGACGACTTATTTGCTGAATTGGAGAGTCGCAGGGATGCTCCAGGAATGGGGGGTGAGTATTCGGAAGACTATATGGATGAGTTTCTGTTTGGCGATCGCCTAGAGACCCTGCTTACAGAGTCGGACGCTTCCATTACAGAAGAAATCACCACTGCGCGATCGGCTTCAGAAACCAATTCCCCACCCCCACTCCAGAAGAACGAACCTCCCAGGGAACCGGAACCCCCAGCAACCCCAACCGAGGAACCCACAGACGATTTGTTTGCTGATTTTGAGCCGGTTCCCGAGGCAACCGGAGTCTCAGAAGAACCGGCAGAGTTACCGAACCCAGAACCCGAAATGGTGGAGGATACAGCCGATTCCCTGATGGAGGATTGGCTTCCCGAATTTGAGGATGAGGCGATCGCCTCCGACCTAGATTTAGAGGGAGACTGGGAAGAAAGCGCCTATATTCCAGCTTCCCCCCAAGAAGATTTACTCCCCGATGAGGACCTAGAGGAGGACCTCGACAATCTCTGGCTGAGTAATACCGGCATCAAACGCTTAGATGAAGACCTCTCTAAATTAGAGGAAGCAGAAGCCCAGGGCGCAACTCCAGACCCCTCAGACTGGCAGGGGACCAAGTTAAGCGCCGAACAATGGCTTGAGGAACTCGCCGCTGAACCCCCATTATCCGAGTCAGTCAGCTTAGAGGAGTTGGATAACACCCTGCCTTGGGAAGAAAGTGGAGATGCTTCCTTAGATGATTTTGTGGAGCAATCGGACCTAACCCCCCAACCCGAGGAACCTCAAAGCCCCTCCCCTCGTAGGGGAGGGGTTGGGGGAGAGGTTTCTTTGACGGATTCGCCAACCGAGTCCCTAGATGCCGATGGAGGAGACTTATTCTGGGAGGCAGGGGACCTGGACCCGAAGGCGATCGGACTAGAAGCGGACTTGATCCCTGAGACGGAACCCCCCTCCCCAACTGAAACCGAACGGAAACCGCCAGGAAAAGCCACACAACCTTCTAAAACTCAGTCAAACTCCCAGAAGAAAACCTTCTCTGGACCAACCCAGGGGTCTTCTAGTTCTAATGGTGAAACGGAACCGGAGGCAACGGGGCGATCGAACAATGTTTTGCCCACCTTAGATGATATTTTTGCCGAACTAATGGCAACAAATCCGCCTCCAGTGGTCAAAGTCACAGGGGAGGAAGATATCAACCATGAAACAGTGGAAGATTTTTTTGCTGACTTCATGGATGATGAGGAGGAAGCCATGACACCAGCGGATCCCGAACCTGAGCCAGAGCAGCCCGAGCTCCCCATCTCCTCCGATGATGACCTCGCCAATCCCACCCTGGATAATTTCTTTGCAAGTTGGTCCGATGCTCCAAATGTCTCTAAATAGACCCCTTGGAAGCGGAACGTTAACCTCAGAAAAACTGTAGTTCCCCTAAATGTAGAGGCGATTCTCGAATCGCCTCTACATTTAGGGTGAATTCTCAAAATCTGCGTAAGTCCTGTTAGACTTCTTGTCCCAATCTAATGCTTCCCCTTGGCAAGAGGGAGATAGAGGGGGTCTCTTCACAATAAATCTATTCATCGTACTGTTAAGCTAGAATAATATTTAATCCAACGTCAAGCACTCGCCGCATTATATATGTCTAATAGACTTGAGCGTTTTAGAAAAGAAATGGCTGCTTTTGAGGGTGCGGCAGATCCAGCGCGATCGGTCGAACGGGGTCACTATGTACCCCATCCAAAAAAATCCCTGGCAGACAAGATAGCGGGACAAATCGCGCTTCGTCCTTCTTCTACCCATTTGTTAATTGGTGGGATTGGATCAGGGAAAACAACCGAGCTATTAATCGCTCGCGATCGCATTAACGAATTAGAAGATACCTACGCTCATTATCTGGATGTCAGCTTGGAAGCAGATATTTCTCAGATGAATCCTGGAGTCCTAATTGCAATGGCTGGGGTGGCTATGTCTGAACTTATCTCAGACAGTGGGCATCAAAAGATGGGTGAATCTATAGAAACCATCCGTAAATTGGCTTACGGTTATCAGGAGAGATTTTTTGAGTATAACCCCGCTTATGATCCACCCGAACCCCCCCCTGAATATTGGACTAGGTTTGTAGAACGTAAAGGAATTATTCCAGTTGGACCAAAAGTACCTGAAGAAATTCAAAAATTACTAGCCGCCATAAATTCGATAAAACAAATTTTATCCGAAAAGTATGGGACAATCGTGCTATTGTTAGATGGGTTAGATCGCCTCTATGAAGATAAACTTTTCTTGGAACTTATTCAAGACATTAAAGTTTTATCAGGACTGGGAATAGGAGTAGTTTTAGTTGGCCCAATACAGGAGGCTTACAGCCAATATAAAAACCGTTTTGAGAGTTCATTTAACTCCTTTTCTTATCAACCCTGTTTTGATGTTGTCAAGGACCCAGATGCTCGGGATTTCTTTGCCAAGATTCTGGCCGTTCGCGCATCTGAAGGGTTTCTGGAACAATCCTCAGTAGCTCGCCTTATTCTTTATTCCGGGGGAATGTTGCGGGACTTGATGAACCTAACTCAATCTGCGATTGAGGAAGCCTATTTATCCGGTAGCGATAATTTGCAACCCGCTCATGTTGATGTCGCTGCTCAGTCATTTGGGCGAGCCAAAGTCTTTGGAATCTCAGATGAAGCGCTGGATACCCTGGAGCGGGTGTCAAGAGAGGGTAAATTTATTCCAAGAACTGAGGAAGATATGAGATTATTGGTCGAAGGAAAGATTTTAGAATATAGATATCCAGAACTGCGCCATGCTGTTCATCCGGCACTTTCACCTCTAATCACCAAAACTAAAGTATAGAATTGGCTTTGATGGCAAAATCAGTATCGGGTAATAAAATTGCTTCAGTTTCTCTGGATGAATTTTTGCAGAGAGTTAGATCCCAGCCAGACAGTAATATTTGGTCGAGTCTTGTTGTGGAGCTTTCAAACGTTGAGGAAGTTCTCGAAGATCTACAAGCGGGGATTGAAATTTTGGTGGAGTGCGAAGTCGAGAGCGTTTCTGGGGAGAGTGGAGTGAGCGCAGTCTTTGATCGCATTCATAACTCCGGGGCTGATTATCTACTGCTGTGGAATTTGGAAACTTGGAACCCTAATGATTGGCGTCATCTCGACAGTCTCAGAAGCCGGTTAAACCACAAAGGGCGGGGAGGAGTGGTCATTTTATCTTCGCAATCTCTTCGGGCGATCGGGACCCATGCTCCAAATTTTTTTAGTTGGTTGAGTCCTAGAGTTTATGCATTAAATCAAGATGCAGACTTGCTCACCGATGACGAACGAGAAGCGCGATTGTCTGCACTGCGAGAATGGTCTGGACAGTCGGATGCCGAAGTGATTGCCCTTGCAGAAGCTAAAGAATTACCCACAGAACCTGAATATGGGGAATGGCTTGTTCTTCTAGATCGGGAGGATCTCATTGAGCGGTAACAGTGGTTGGGAAAAAATGGGTCAGGAGATTCAAGAGAGACTCGGGCAGGCTACGCCAAAAACTGATATTTAAAATGCTAAAATCTTTAAGAATCAAATATTAAAAACCCTGACTAAAGCCTCGGATGAACAGATTTTAAAAACCAAACCTCATGAAATTCACCGTTTACTAAAACTCGAAAAATCCGGGGAGCATGGTAAGGGAGTCGTTGAGATTATGGGCGGGCAGAGAAACTTTAAGCGCATTCGAGACCTTCCTCATTTTGAACGAGCCGATCGCTGTTGGTTTGATTTTGCCATTTTCATCGATGAAAATCCCAAACCGGCCCAAGTTCTGGGATTTAACTTTGAAATTCGCTTTCCTGACGATTTTGTTGTTAATTTTCTCCGTTTTGACCTCAATACCCCCGGGCATGATAATGATCAACGAGGAATCAGATTTCATCTTCATCCCGGACATGATGATTTGATGATTCCTAGCCCTCCCCTGTCTCCCTTAGAAATTTTGCATCTGTTTTTGTACGGGTTATCGATTCCCGATCGCCCTCGTTCTATCTAGAGAACAATCAGGGAACAGTCTTGCGCCAGCATATAGCAGTCCTAAATCAGTTGTGGAAGACCCTCACCCCCAACCCCTCTCCCAGAACGGGAGAGGGGAGAAGACAGATGTTACAAATCATTTAGGATTGCTATAGGCCCCTTATCATCATCATCGGGGTGCTGTAGAATAATCAGAGGTTAGGGAGGACCGAGCCAACCCAACCGAACCCGAAACCCAGACGGGGTAAAGGCCAAGTCTCAAAACCCAGTCTCGGGATTGCAGATCCGTCAGCAGGCTCAAAAATGCCCCGTCTGAGTTTTTCCGGGGCACACCTGCGCGTTTAGGATAGTTAACGGTTAAACTCATTTTGGGACGGCAACCAGCTAAGGGGGAAACAGGAGAATGGCAGTGCCAAACGGATCGGCAGGGTTCTGGTATTTGGGAATTGATCTCGGGACGACTCACCTTTCGGCAGCTTTGTTCGATCGCCTGACCTGTCAGTTATATCCGCTCTATTGGCATCCCCTCGGTTCTCAGGGTTCTGACCCGACGTTTCGGTTGCCTTCCCAAGTTTATCTGCGGTCCCAGGGATGGTGGTTGCATCAGTTTAAACCGCTGTTGTTGCCGGGGATTGCGGGAACGAAAGGGAAGGACAAGCTTTGGGACTCGGGAATGCACCCGACGGTGGTCCCCCTGGAGTTGCTGAATCGCAAGCGAGCAAAACGCGAGGTGGTGTTACGATCGCATGGAAGGTCCCTCGGATTAAGCGATTTGCTCGATGCGTTGAGTGCGATGTTGGCAACGATCGCCGCTGCTGGGGTGGCTCCTTATGCCCAGGCGGATGGGTTGCCGGTGGTGGAAGTAGCATCGGGTTCTGGGCGATCGCTCAGATTGCCCTCTGCTTCCTCTGCTCGCAGTCACGCCGTTGCTACCCTGTCATCGGCCCTGACGATGGCGACGCCTTCTGCTGCCATTGGTGGCGCTGCCGGGTTGGAACCGGATCGCTTTCCCGAGGCGATCGCTCAGTTGCGCGGGGCCATTGTGAGTTTTCCCGGCAGTTGGCCTGATAGTTATTGTTTTAATATTCGCGAATCTATCTTAAGTGCGAATCTGGTTCAAGAACCGTCCCAAGTGCTATTTGTGGAAAATGCGATCGCCGCATGGCTCTCGGTCCTTCCGGGAGTCGGTGGGGAACGGGTGACGATTCCTTCGGTCTTATCTCGACAATTTCACCCCCAGGAAGGACCGGGAGCCAGTTGGCACCGCTCTCGGGCGGTGGGGACGCGCTATGGATTGGCGATCGATTCCGGTGCGACAATGACGGAGTTGGCGTTGGTGGCGGTGCCAGAAAACCTGGAAGAACTCAGTCAATCTCACTTTAAAACTCGCAGTTTTCCTTATGGAGGTCACGGGTTAGATCAAGATATAATTTGTCAGTTATTTTGGACGGAAGCAGTCCGTCGGGAAAATCGGGGATATTGGGATCTGGGGTGCGATTTGGAGTTACCCCGTCCGGGAGAACCTGATGGGGTGAGACGAATGCAGTTACAACAGCGATTACTTGAACATCCAGCCGGACGAGAATTGTTAGCGGCAGCGGAAGAGGTGAAGTTGGGGCTGCAAGAGCGAGATGTATATCCGGTGACGGTGGGGGAGTTTCGCTGGACGATCGCGCATCGGGAGTTACAAAGCTTAGTTGTTGAGCCATTTCTCAACTTTTTGAATAAAGCGCTGAATGGGTTGTTGATTGAAACAGGTTTATCGGCGATCGCCATTGAGCGCGCAGTCTGTACCGGGGGGACGGCACAATCGCTCTCGTTAAGGGGTTGGATGCGACAAAAACTCCCAAATGCGACGTTAATCGCTGATCCACCCCGGGGAAATCGGGGGTCGGGTTCGAGTCGGATTGCCTTTGGGTTGGCGGCGTTGCCTTTGTATCCTCGGGTTCTGGACTTGAATCGGCAGCAGTATGGGGATTATTTTTTACTGGCGGAGTTGTTACGGGCAATCCAGGACGACTGTCCCCGGTCCTTGGGGGAAATTGTGGCATTGGTGGAACGTCGCGGGATTCACGGGCGATCGCTGGGCAGTCGGATTCAAGGATTCCTGGAGGGGAATTTGCCTCCGGGGTTGAGCGCAACGGTGAACTCGACAGTCCCCATGCCGGAACTGGCGACGACGACGGAATATCCTCTCACGCCGGATATCCCTCTGTTTGAGCAGGTTGATGGCACTTATCGCGTTAATTTGGAACAGTCAGGGCGATTGTTACAGTATTTGGAGGCGATCGCCACAACCACTCATCAACATTTTGAAGACCCCCTACTGCTTTATTTAAGTGAGTTTTTAACGCCTCCACGCCATCATTCCGAAAATTTTTCTATATAAATTTCGGATAAATGTATTGAGAAATACAGAAAAATTTTAAAACATCGGATATATGAGGGAAGCCCGAGTACAGAATTGAGCCTCGGCCCCATCTCAAGAGAGCGATCGCCACAGAGTGGGGTCGCGCCAGTCGGACTTAATGTCTAGGAAGCACTTCAGACCGTCAAAGAGCAGGGTGCAGGGGTTGCAGAAGACTCGGGCTTTATTTTAAACCACACGAAAACTTTACAAAACTGACTAATATTTCAAAGTTTAAGTAAATATCAGGAGATACCCATACCGAATTCCCTAAAAATTGAGTAGAGTCAGTTCAAGAATCAGGATAGCCACCCCAAACCCCACTGGAGAAGCTCGTGTTAACTGCTAATAAAATTGATATATCTATTCCCTTTACACTTCATCAAGCCACTAGATCCACTATTCAAGAGACTTATTCTGATCCAACGATTTGGCAAGAATGCCATCCTTCCCTTGACAGTAAAACAAAGCGTCTCATTGATATTGTCGGAGCATTAGTTGGCTTGACAATCACCGCAGTGATTGCGATTCCCCTCTTAATCGCCATGCAGTTGGACAATCCAGGACCCCTACTGTATAGCCAAATCCGCTGCGGCTACAAGGGCAGTCATTTCCGGATGTGGAAATTCCGCTCAATGGTCGTCAATGCTGAACATCTCCAGCATCTGGTCAAAAACGAAGTCAAAGGACATCTGTTTAAAAACGAAAACGACCCTCGCATCACCCGAGTAGGCAGGTTTCTCCGTCGCACCAGTCTGGATGAACTGCCTCAATTTTGGAACGTGCTGCGCGGGGAAATGAGCTTAGTCGGCACTCGTCCCCCTACTCCCGGGGAAGTGAAAGACTACCAACCCCACCATTTAGACCGATTGAACGTTAAACCGGGTCTGACGGGAGAATGGCAGACTCATGGACGCTCTAGTATTAAAGATTTTGAAGAAGTGATTCACCTGGATTTGGAGTATCAGCGCAAGTGGTCGGTTCCTTATGATCTCCTGCTGATTGTGAAAACATTTCAAGTTATTTTTAACCAAAAAGGAGCCTGCTAAAAGCAGTTTTCCGGGATAGAGCAAAACATTCAGAGCAAAATTATGTTAATCTAGGGCCAATCCTTTGGTCGGCCCTAGGTTTTTTTTATTCTGTTCTCGTGAGCTATTTATGACGCTCTCAACTTGGATTACCTTCTCCCGTTTACTGGGGGTGCCTTTTCTACTGTATTTCCTGTCAGACCCCACGCCGAGGTTGCGATGGATCTCCTTGGTGATTTTTTTGGTGGCGGCAGGAACGGATTGGTTAGATGGCTATTTAGCTCGAAAACTGGATCAAGTGACGGAGTTGGGGAAGTTTCTCGATCCGTTAGTCGATAAGTTATTGGTTCTGGCACCCTTGATGTCCCTGGTGGAACTCGGACAGTTGCCTGCTTGGGGGGTGTTTTTGATTTTGTTTCGGGAATTGGCGATCGCCGGATGGCGCATCAATCCAGCTTTAACGGGTAATGCGGCGATCGCCGGTGCTAATCTATGGGGGAAGTTAAAAACCGTCAGTCAAATCCTGGCGATCGCTCTGTTGATCGCGCCTCTGCCTGGGGAATGGTCCGCGATCGCCTTTGTTGCCTTTTGGGTTTCTGTGGCCCTGACCTGGATTTCCGGTGTGATTTACCTCTGGCCTCAACCGAGTCAAGCTTAATTCTTAATCAAGGTTTAATGCTTGTCCATTTTATTCCTATAGATATAGATCCAGTGAGCAAAAATGGAACAAGGTCAGCCCTGATTCCATCAATCTGTTCAACTCTGTTCAAATGAGTGCAGGGCGATCGAGACCTGCTCCATCGGATAGGGAAACGATCTATCAAAAGAGGGATTAGCTTGATTTTGATCACCGCTAAACTAAGGAATAAATTCAGCCGATGCAAGTGGCAGTTCGATATTTTCTTCCCATCGAATCACCCAAACTCTCGTGCAATGGCACGGTACAGCACACCTTGAAAGTGTCTCCCCCACAGGGGATCCTATCTAGGAGAGGCAGGAGACTGTGCGTTTGGAGGTGTGTTCTGTCATCGATATTCTAACCCCGTGAGGATAGACTTGACAGTTTCCCAAAATAAAGTTTAACCTGTACTGGTTGAGCGCGTTAAAAAGGCAACCTATTTAAGCTGGTATCTTGTGTTGTTTGGGTATTCCATTCGCTTCTTTGAGGGTAGGCTCGTTTGCGTGATTCCCCACGTCTGGGAACTTGACCCCATTAAGCTCATCATGCCCTGCAAGCCCCGATTTCCGCTTGTACTACAGCAGCAGATATTTACAATCTGTTGGTAATCCTGTTTTTTAGGGCTGTCCTAAGTTGGCCGCACCCAGTCGTTGAGACCGAACTCAACACCTCAACCTGTGACAGGTCTAGCTTTGTCAAGCCTGAACACCCCTGACACAGTACAAGCAAAAGTGATAATGGAGAAATTTTAAATGTTAAAACGACTTTTAACCGCGAGTTCCGTACTGGTATTGCTGCTAATCGGAATGACCCCTGCTGCTTATGCACAAACCCAAGAAACAACGCAACAGAATCCCATAGAAATTTTGGCTCAAGCTCAAATTAGTGACGAAGATCTTGATAAGTTTTCCCGGGCTATCTTCCAAATGTTGACTATTGAGCAACAGTTTCAAGAAAGAATAGTACAAACCATCGAAGGTCAAGGGTTTAGTCAAGAACGGTTTGCAGAAATTTATCAAGCCACCGTTCAAGCACAAGGGAATCCTGCCGCTCAAGCTGATCTCAATATTTCTCCAGAAGAACAGCAAAAATTTGCTCAAATCATGGAAGAAGGAAAGCAAATTCAAGAGGAGACCCAGGAGAGACAAGAGCAAGCGATCGCCAGTCTCGGACTCAATATGGACCGCCTGAATGAAATCGGCAGTGCCATTCAACAAAATCCCCAACTTCAACAACAAGTCAGAACCCGCTTAGAACAACTCATGGAAGAATAAAATGCTCGGGGTATATGACTGAGTTATGATTAAAAATTCGGTAATAGAGGTGTAATCAATACACCTCTATTTTTTTATTTATTCCCCGTTCGTAGTAACGAATTCAGTCGTTATCTTATCTATGTTCGTAGTAACGACTTCAGTCGTTCTGTTTCTTAGTTCGTAGTAACGACTTCAGTCGTTATCTTATCTATGTTCGTAGTAACGACTTCAGTCGTTATCTCCAGTAGCCAAAACCGGCACTGCTAAAAGGTCCTTTAAATTACCGCAGGTTTATCTCGATACTCCGAATCCGGAAACGACTGAAGTCGTTACTACGAACACCGGAGAACGACTGAAGTCGTTACTACAAACATGGAGAACGACTTCAGTCGTTACTACAAACATGGAGAACGACTGAAGTCCTTACTACGAACAGGGAGAAACTAGGAATTAACTGAGGGTTTTGATAATTTCATCATCTACTGAGAAGTCTATTTCTGCTTTGTCTGAACCCTTGGCTAAATAATCATTTTGAAAAGAATCTTTTAACCCGGAAACTAGGTCAAATTTGGGTTGCCAATTCAAATCCTGCATGGCTTTATGGACATCAGCAAAGAAGTGTTGAACCCGCATGGGAAAGGCTTTGCGTTTGCCAAAATCAAATTGTTTGGGGTCGTAATGAATCAGCTTGACATCGGATTTTCCTGCTGCTTCTGCACAGGCGCGGGCTAATCCGTCAAAGGTGACATATCGATCGCCTGAAATATTATAAATCTGCCCGATCGCCGTTTCATTACCCAGGACTGCTGCCATTGCATTGGCTAAATCGTAACAGTGACCGAGTTGGGTAATGTGAAACCCATTTCCGGGAATCGGGATCGGGCGATCGCGCACGATCCGGTCAAAAAACCACCCTTCTAAGGGATTATAATTCTGGGGTCCATAAATATAGGTGGGACGAATGGACGTAAACGGTAATCCCTGTTGCGATAGATAGGTTTCCGTATCGTTTTTGCCTTTATGCCGACTCTTCGGGTCAACGGCATCCTCTTCTCGATGGGGCATTTGGTCGGACTTGAGATAGACCCCTGCCGAACTCATATATACAAACTGTTTCACTTTGCCCTTAAACAAATCCGCCAGGGGTTGGGTGTCGCTGAGTTCCCGTCCGTTATTGTCAAAAATAGCATCAAATTGTTCGGAGGCGAGTTTCTCTTTGAGTTGAGATTCATCGGTGCGATCGCCGTGAATTTGCTCGACTCCCTCCACTGGGGCGGGTTTATTACCGCGATTGAACAGAACAACGGAATGTCCTTGTTCAACTAAAATTTTAGTGAGATAAACCCCGATAAACCGGGTCCCGCCCATCATTAATATCCGCATGATTGTTACTCTTTTTTGTGGTCAAGGCTTATTGTACCGTAGAAGGCGACTGCCCTTTTTGGTTTGCCGGTCGTTCTACAATCTCAAAAGGGTAACGGCAATATTGCCGGAAAAGCAGACATCGACATCGGTACCGGGGGTGCGATCGCGCAAGCTGTAAACCCCTTCATAATAGTAATACTCGTCTTCGATGCGATATTTAACCGGCAAGGGTTGAGTGGAGGGTTGACAAAATACAATTTTTGGGTCCGGTTCGTCGGGTTCGAGAAAGGGGAGATTCACGTTCCAAAAGGTGCCGGGTTCAAGAGGGCGATCGAATAGTTCCTGCAAGACGGCGATCGCCAATTGGGTGGTCCGTTCCCACTCCACCAGGCGTCCGCCTTTGCGATATTGAGAAATAGCGACGGCGGGAATGCCGTGGATGGCAGCTTCTCGGACGGCAGCAACAGTTCCAGAGAGGTAAACATCGATGCCGAGATTACCGCCGTTGTTGATGCCAGAGAGGACCCAAGCGGCATCGGGACAGAGACAAGAGAGGGCGATGCGAGTACAATCGGCAGGGGTTCCGCCGATCGCATATTCGGTTGGGGACCGGCGATCGACGTGAATGGGGCGATCGGTAATCACCTGATGACCACATCCCGATAATCCCTCTCGGGGGGCCACCATCACAGTTTTGCGATCGCCCACGGCATTCAGAAGGGCTTGAATACCAGGGGCGTCTATTCCATCGTCGTTGGTTAAAATCAGGGTCATTAATTTTTTCCTCGGGTTCGTTTCCGGAGCGGCGATCGCCATCAACTTTCCAGGATACCTGTAATTGCCGCCAACCCTGTTTACACTAGACTTCTTGCAAAATTCTTTAAAGCCCCCCTTAAAAAGGGGGGTTGGGGGGATCAATCCTTTTTTTTGCAAGAGGTCTACTCAAGTTTAAGGTGGCAGTCTTTTTTTGTTTCTCCCTCCAAAATCAGTAGCATCCCAGCTAGAACCCGGGTTTCTTCACCAAGGGATACCCCATTAGCAACCCGGATGGTCCAGAAACCCGGTTGCTTGTCCAATTATTTAATAGATACCCGGATGCCCTAGGCTGAAAACTTTCGGACCACTTAACCAATTTTGTGTTCTATTTAGCGGCAGTTAGATGCGAAAAAGGGATAGACTGAATAATCTAACTTTAATCATTTTTTTTGAAGTCTTCTCTTGTTCTTTTCTATTCCTTCTAGGCCCCACCATCAGTGTTGACAAATATGCCATCTGCTCAAACTCTCCTAAGCCAGCTCCCATATTTGAGTGATGAGACTCTAAAACGCGACTATCTCAACCGCTTGCAATGGACTGATTCCCTTGCGAATATGCTGGCAAAGGTGGCCGATCGCAGGTCAGCCATTCGGATGGTGAAATTAGGCTTTGAACTTGATTTAAAATTGGGGATAAAATTAGCGGGTTCGGTTAAAACACCGTTTCAGGAGGAAGGATTAGAATTGCTCGATCGCCAGGTCTTGCCGCCTCAGCTCAAGATTCGATTGTTGGGCATGAGTGGTTCTAATTATGCGATTTCCTATTTAGAACAATGGTTAAATGATCCGGATTATCGAATTCGGGATAATGCGGTGGAAGCGTTAGGGGCGATCGCCTCGTTAGCGGTGGTATTTCCGCTGATTCAAGGGATGAATGATAAAATGCCCAGAATTCGCCAAAAATCCGCAGAAATTCTGGGTAATTTGAGGTACAATAAGGGAACTGATGCGCTGATTTTAGCGTTAGAAGACTCGGATCGCACCGTGCCCTTAAGTGCGGCGGAAGCTCTGGGAAAAATTGCTACGCCGGTGGCGATTACTGCGCTCAAAAGGGTGTTTTATAAGCAAGATTATTCGCCCACCTGGTGGAGTGTGGCGATCGCCTTGGGGAAACTGGGCGATCGGCGAGCGATTGAACTCATTTTGGCTGCATTAAATCATTCTGCCACCAATACCCGGATTGCGGCAGCGGATGCATTAGGAGAAATTGGCAATGAAGAAACTATTGCGGCATTGCTGAATACGTTAGGCGATTCTCATGAATTTGTTCGCACTCGCGCCGCCTATGGATTAGCTAAAATTGCTAAGGATTCAGTCGTTGAAAAACTGATTTTGGCGTTAAGGCATCCCCGATATTTAGTTAGAGAAAGTGCGGCGATCGCCCTGGGGGAAATTGGCACGACTGCGGCGGAAAATGCCCTCACTGCCGCCTTAACGGACCCGAATGAATGGGTGAAACTCCGCGCCCAACAAGGGTTAGACCGGATTCATGCCGCGATGCTCGCGAACGCCTGTGGGAATGACCAAAACTCAGCGATCGAGCTATCTAAACCCCTGGATGAAATCCTGGAAAATCTGTCAGATAATTCGAGCTTTGTTCGGGAAAAAGCTGCCAAAATATTAGGTCAAATTGGGTCGGATCGGGCCGTAGAATCTTTGCTAAATGTCGCTTTAATTGATAATACCTATTCCGTGCGAAAAACCGCAATAGAGGCATTAGGAAATCTGGGAACTTCTATAGCAATCGATGCCTTAATTTATACCTTGAAGGAAGGAAATAGTTTAGTGCGTCAACAGGTAGCGGAAGTGTTAGCGCAGGTAGGTGGAGGAGAAATTGTGCCGCTGTTGTGGGAGGATTTATTCACCACTGGAGATTTATATTTACTGGAGGCGATCGCCTCTATTCAAGGACGCTGTGGGTATTACAGTCCCTCCAGTTTTCAAGACCCTTCCACTTAAAATCAGGCCAACTTTCACCCATGACAAACGGGGCGCACAGAGGCGTGCGCCCTAACCGAACGGAAACTCAGACTGGACTTACGCATGGAGTGACCTCGCCAAATTTGCGTAACTCCTGTCAGGAATTGGGAACGGATTTATAACCCAGTATAGTTGCGGAGGGCCGTGTGAGTTTTTAACCCCACAACACCATCAGCTTCTAAACCGTAGTCTTTTTGGAACTGTTTGATAGCCGCTTCAGTTTCTTCATTAAAAACCCCATTCATTTTTTGATAATCGAAGTATTTTAATGAGCTTAACTGCCGCTGGACTCTTAAAACCGTTCCGCCAGTAGTTCCAAGTCGGACTGTTGGCTGAGTCGTCGGTTCTGGAGTTTTGGGATAGTCTTTTTCAAGGGCAGCTTTCGTTTGCGGACCGACAATTCCATCGGGAGTTAATCCGTTTTTTTGTTGAAACTCCATGACGGCACGTTTCGTAAAGTCGCCATAGAAACCGGATTTTTCCGGGGTAAAATAACCCAGTTCCTGCAAACGATATTGCAGTTGGGTAATTTCTGAACCGGCATCTCCAGGACGAATCAATGCAACTGCGGGAGAACCCATCGCCAGGAAGGAGGTGACAGCACCCAAGGCAAGTGCTCCCATCCGGGTTCTCCAGCCTTTTTTAGGCCAGTTTACCTGGACGGAGGGGATTTCTAAGGGTTCATTATAGGCTTCAGCAAGATGGATGTATGCAAGAGACTCCATTGCGTTAACTCCTCGGGTAGATCTACCAAGATTTTAATCGCGATCGCCTCCTTTTGGGATGCCCTGAGTGGAAAATTTTTATTAAGGAAACGGGATTGGTCTTATGTCATTGGTCCTTGGTCCTTGGTCCTTGGTTGATGGGGAGGATGAGGTTCCTGTTTGTAGTAACGACTTCAGTCGTTACCGCGTGACTTGGCGTCAGCCAAGTCACGCGCTCCTTTGTAGGCGATCGCTCCAGTCTCCAAACAGGTGCTGAATCCCAGAAGGGTAACTGTCATGGCATCCGCCATGACAGAAAGCAACGACTGAAGTCGTTACTACAAACATGGACCCCATCTCCCCTATCTTTTAACTTAAATAAGGCTGCAAATACGCCAATAATAGTTTTTTAATTTCCTTTGTGACTCGATACTGAAATGGGTCATCTCGGGTTAGGGAGAGTCTCCGCAAATTTCGGACCGCTTCTACGACAACCAAGGCGATCAGTTCGCTGGTGGATGGATCGAGGTGGGGCGCTTTTAATCGATAAAAATCTGCTAATTTACCTGCCAATTGAGCACATAAATCGGAATCCATGTCTTGCACTTCTTGACAAGCAGCGCGGGACTTGACAAAGACGGACCGATACCCCGGATGGGCTGTGATTAATTCATCAAATGCTTCCATTACTCGGTCAATATAAACCTCTAGGGGTTGGGTTGCCATTTCTGGGGAATGTAACTTAAAAAACATTTCATGCATTTGCTTCAGATAGCGGGTAGCGAGTGCTTTGAGAATGGATTCTTTATCGGGAAAAAAACGATAAAGGGATCCAATGGAGGTTCCGGCGCGGGCGGCGATCGCATTGGTGGTGGCCCCTTCATATCCAACTTCGGCAAACAACCCATCTGCCGCATCTAGAATCTGATTCACGCGCTTAATCGCCCGCCTCTGCTGCGGTTGACGCCTCATCCCTTCTACTTTTGAGAATTTTTCTGCCATTCTTCCCCCAGAGCGTTGACAAACATGAGCAGTTACTCGTATTATTATAAACATGAGCAGAAACTCGCGTGTTCACAGGCATCACCAGCTTGGGGTAAGAATTCCTACCCCTTTAGAGGGAGTTGACCCTTGGCGATCGCGCAGCAAGTGACCCAGGAGTTAGAGTCGGCATCAGTTCTGATACTGGCTTTCTCAAACCTGAGTAATTTTTGCGGTTGCCATTTAAAGAACAAACGCCTGAATTGCCCAAGGATATAAACATTAACCGGATTGAGTTTAACTCATATCTCGATAAATCGGACTCCACTTTACCCAGCCTTATAAAATTACCGAGATCGGCGACTCATCCTCAACCCCCGGAATCCGGAATATTATCCAGGAATTTATCAACTCTTTAGCTCTGCAAGAGGCCAAATATTAATCCTAATCAATTCAAGGCTACCGCCCAAAAATTAAAATTAAACACTCCTGAAATGGCCTAGTTACAAGGATTAGGCTGAACAAAAATACACCAATTTACTGGAGGCAATCAGATGATTGATCGCTTAGAAAATATGGAAGGGCTGAACTTGTCGCTCCCCGTTGCCCAGTCCAGAGCAATAGCCCAAACCCCTGAAAACAAGTCAGATAAATCCACAGGAAAAGTCCCTTTATCCTGGCTGAAAAAAAGTTTAGGATTCATGATATTGTTCGCGGCGATCGCCGGGATCGGGACCGTGGGAGCCATGCGGTTGAATACTCAAGCCGAAGCCGAGGAAGCCACCCCGACTGAGGTACAACCTGCGGGATTGCCCGTGCGGGTGGTTCCAGCGCAGTCGGCCCCCATTCAAGCCTGGGTCTTTAGTGATGGATTTGCCTCTGCCGTGCGTAGCAAGCATCTCACCTTTGAAGTGTCCGGAACGATTACTTATATTAAAAAAATCGAAGGGCGAGATTTGCGAGAAGGCGATCGCGTCCGGGAAGGAGAATTACTCGCCAAAGTAGACGATCGCAAACTCGCCGCAGACATCACCCAAGCGCAAGCGGGAACCGCCGAAGCCCAAACCCAGCGCAGTGTTGCCCTTGCCAACCTCGAACAAGCCAGAGCCAATCTCCAACAGGCAAAAGCCGGAGTCGAACAAAACCAAGCCTTGTTAGAACAGTCTCGCTCTAAAGTAGAACAAGCGCGAGCCAATCTGGCACAAATCCAATCCCGAGTGCAACAAGCCCAAGTGGGGGTGCAACAAGCCGAAGCCAAAGTGGAACAAGCCCAAGCTAACGTTGCCCAAACTCAAGCGCGACAGGGACAAAGCGTTGCCAATTTAGCCCGTGCCAACGCTAATCTCCAAAAAGCCCAAGCCGATCGCGACCTTGCCATCAAAGAGCAGGAGCGACGTCTAACATTATATCAAGAAGGGGTAATTTCTCAAAGCGATTTGGATATTTATACCAATCGACGCCAAAACGCCGAATCGGGGTTAAATGCCGTCCAAAATGAAGTGAAAGCCGCCGAGCAAGAAGTCCAAGCCGCCAACAGTCAAATTATCGCCGCTCAAAAAGAAGTTGAAGCCGCCAAAAGCCAAGTGAGCGCAGCCCTCCAGGATGTAGAAGTGGCGAAAAGTCAAGTCACTGCCGGGGAACAAGAAATTGCCGTCGCTCAAAGTCAAGTCACTGTTGCTCACAGTCAAATCAGCGCCGCAGAAAGCCAAGTCAAGGCAGTAGCAGGACAAGTGCAGTCCGCACAAGCCCAAATTTATTCGGCAGATGCGGGGATTGCCTCGGCTCAAACTCAGGTTACCCGGGCGGATGTGAACTTGGAAGATAGTGCGATTCATGCCCCATTTGATGGGGTTTTGGCCTATTTGAATATCACCGAGGGAGATTATTGGTCACCCCAGCGGGTCCAAGCGAGTGGGGAATATCAGAACATTGTCGAACGGGTGCCGATGATTGTCATTGATCCCGGGGAATTTGAGGTCAATGTAGAACTCCCGGCGTTTGAAGGGGACCGAGTGAGACCGGGACAACGGGTTTATATTGTTTTGGATGAAGATATGAGTGCGGCATCGGCGGGACAAATGACCAGTGATGAACTGACGAAACTGGCACGGGCAGAGGGACAGGTGTTTTCCG
>JAABSJ010000051.1 GCA_011390515.1 Oscillatoria sp. | reverse complement strand
TCTCCTCTCCATGATTCTGACCAAGTTCTGCTCAAAGCTATTGAAGGCAATCTTCGGGTGATTTTTTCGGCGGTTGAAGGATATGCTTTAAACTTTTTTACGGGAAAATATACTGTTGTTGAGATTCAAACTCGCTGTGAACAGCAGTTTCCTGGGGAAGTTTCTGCCGATTTTATCCCGGATTTGCTACAAAAGTTGATTGATTTACAGATTTTAGCCCGGGATGATTCAGAGCAAGATGTTGAGCCGTCTGATGCCGGAAAACCTGCGGGCGATCGCCCCCCAAATTCTCATCAACTCAAATCATGTGTTCATTGGATTAACCATCCTGATGGGTATTGGATTCTTCGCAATCCGGAGGATTTTACCTTTTTACAGTTGAGTGATTCAGATAAGGTGATTATCGACCAACTGGGACAGCGATCGCCATCTTCAATTATTGAAGAATTCTGTATTACTCCACAAGAACTAAAAAATCTCTTGCGACTGTTGACGACATCCGCCATGTTGGAAGGAACGACGTTGCCAACTCCTCCTCGGGGCAAATTTAACCCGATGCAGTTGCTTTATTTTCGGATTCCTTTATTCAATCCCGACCCTTGGCTGACTCGACATATTGATGGAATTCGCTGGATTTGGACGAAGCCCTTTGCGGTGATTTTATTCCTGTGTTTATTTGCTTCTGCTGTCTTGGGAATTCGTCAGCGAGAAATCATTCTTTATACGGGACAGCAACTCATGGAAGCCAATGGACCCGCTTTAATTATTCCTTTTGCTCTACTGTCAATGCTGGTGGTTGCTTTTCATGAATTGGGTCATGCGTTTACGTTAAAAAACTTTGGCGGGGTGGTTCCGAATATGGGATTGCTGCTGATGATGTTTATGCCTGCGGCTTATACGAATACGACGGATTCTTACTGTTTATCTCGATTTAAGCGGGTGTTAGTGGTGGGGGCGGGTTTGTTGGTCCAATTTGCAATTTGGGCCGGTGCTTTGTGGTTTTGGAATTGGACTCATGCCGGGAGTTGGCTACATACGGCGAGTTATTTACTGATGGTGGCGGCTTTAGTTACGGTGGCGATTAATCTCAATCCGATGGCTAAGTTTGATGGCTATTATCTGGCAGTGGCATTGACGGGAATTAATAATCTCAGAACGCGCTCTTTTGCTTTATATGGGAATTTTCTGCGGGGGAAACCGTTACGAGAAAAAGCATCGGATATTTTAATTTTAGCGATTTATGCCCCTTTGAGTTTGGCCTATATCTATTTTGTTTTTGGATTTTTATTTTTCAGGATTGCTGATTGGAGTTTAACTAAAATTCCGATGACGGCTCTTTTGATTTTAACACTTTGGTTGATTTATTTTTTCTTTCCTACCAAGAAAAGTTGAATTGTTAACTTTCTATTCAGGGTACATACTATTATGAGTTCTAATCAGAATCAGCCTCAAAAGTCTCCGCTGAAAGTGGTACCACCGAAATCGTTGGTTCAACCACCTGTCCCGCCGACTGCGCCAGCTTCGCCGACTCCTGAAGCGGTTTCCCCGGCAAAAGCACCGGCTGCCTCTCCCTTTTACAAGAAGGGGTTAATGCTGCTGTTTTTATTGGGGTGTGGGGTGGCGATCGCCCAAATTCCAATTGCTAATCATGTCACAGGAGCAGGAACAATTACCTCTCGCAGCTATGAACGTCACCATGTTACAACTTCGGTAGCGGGTACGGTTAATCTGAAAGTTAAGAGTAATGGATTGGTTACAGAAGGGGATATTGTTGCGGAAGTTTATAGTGCAGAAATAGAACAGCAAATTGCTTCGGCAGAACAGAGTTTGCAACAAGCAACTTCAGCCCTTGATGATGCCAAAAGTGGGGTGAAGAGGGGGGAGATGCAACTCTTGAAGGCTAAACAGGATGTGGCGATCGCCCGCAGTCGCGCCGAGAAAGAACAAGCGGAGTTTGAAGCAATTATCTCGGGAAACAATTCACCGCAAATTCGGCAGCTAGAAGCAGAAATTAACAGTATTGAAAGTGAAATAGCTGGGGCGATAAATAATCAGCTAGGCATTGAAGAACAGATTACCGGAATTCAGTATGAAATTTCGGCATTAGAAGTAGATTCGACAAGTTATCAGGAAAATTTACAAATTCTCCAATCGGAGATCCAAAAATATCAAGAAATTCTTATGGAAGGGGCGTTAGCCCAGAATGAGTTTAATAAATCTCAGAAGGAAGAAAATCTCCTGAAAGCTCAGATTAACCAACAAATGAGTCAAATGGAGGTGAAGCGCCAGCAAATCCGCCAATATGAAAGCGAAATCCGTCAAAGAGAAAATTTTATTGAACAAAAACGGGGATTAATTGCGGCTAAAACTGAACAGATTCAAGCGGTTAAAAATCAAGTAGAAGAGTTGCGAGATGAGCGAGCCAATGAGTTGGAGCAGCAGTTAGTATTACAACGTGCTGTGGAAACAGAAGTGGAATCGGCAGTATTACAGATTAAGAATGAATCGGAAAGGGTAGCTCAGGCAGAAGCGGAACTCGCCCGATTGCGCGATCGCCAACAGGATTTGATTCTAAAATCTAAAATCACAGGAACCGTGGTGACGGCTGATTTAGACTTGGTGGATCAATCTCCGGTACAAATGGGTCAAGAACTGATGGAAATTGTTAATTTATCCCAGCTTACTGCCACGGTAGAAGTCTCCCAGGAAGATGGAAATTTAGTCCAGCCGAATCAATTTGTAATTTTTAAAGTTCGCGACCCTTATAGTCCGAGTTACCGAGCAAGAGTTCAAGAGATTTTACCGAAAATGGTATTGGATCAATCGGGCAGTAATCGGATGTTGACTTTGACTATTTTAATTGATAATCACGACCAAAGTTTACGACCTGGAAGTGAAGGATTTGCTCATATTGAAACAGGACAGATGCGAATTTATCAAAAAGCTCAACATGAATTAAATAAGTTGTTTAATTTGGATAAATATTTTGTAGGATTTTCCAAATAATGAGGGGAAACTGGATGAGAGACTATCCGGCTAGAGTCTGGGCTGGACAGGGTAACGAGAAAGCCTGTTTTTGGAAACCGAATTGACGATGAAACAGGGTTCTATAGAAGAGAGGGTAGGGGCAATCCGATCGCGGGTGGTTGCCCCTAGGGTCTGAGGTTGATCTGAAATGCGGGGTTCTAATTACGGTTGATCGCGGGTTGAGGTTTGCTCCGGCTCCCAATTGAGTAAAGGGGCCTGAGTAACTTCTGAGAGGTTGACGGCTTCTAGGAGCGCATTCCATTTTGTCCGTAAAAAGGCGTCGTTAGAGTTTTCCTGGAGGAGTTGCGCCAGGGTGCCGATCGCGTCAAACCACAGCAGTTCCCGCTCGTAGATGGCAATGCGATCGCGGGATGTTAGTTGTTCCAGTTCCCGGGTCACCGTCGGTGAGGGTTCGATCCGTTTTATCCAACCTCCAAGGGATAAAATAGAGGGCTCTGATGATTTCGGATTGCAAATCACAGAGAAATACCAACTATAAACTTGATTGACTTGCAACGGGGGGAGATTCTCGTTATCCGGTAGGGTTAGGGCAATGGTTCCTCCCCCGGTGGGTAAAGGAACTCTCTGCTGGTAAATTTCTTGGGTGTTTTGGAGGTCCGATTCATCCACCAGGAGAAATTCCATTTCAATCTGCTCCGGATTGGCGTCATCAATTTTAGGGACGTAAAACAAGAAGGTGGGGGTATTCGAGAGGGTCAGTCCTAGGTTATTCTCTGGGACGAGGGCCAGGATGCCGGATGCATTCTTCGGACAGTTCCCCCGAGTTCCGCCGCCAATTCGTCGTCCCGGGGCACCTTCGGGGGTCTCAAATACGTTCCAATCCGTGGGTAACTGAGTTTGGGCGATCGCCCTGGAGACAGAACCAGGGTTCGCGGGGTTGGTAAAACCGGCACTCCCACCGAATGCCACGGAGAATGCCATCGAGAGGGAAAGTAAGGCGAGAGAAGACTTTCTTAAAATCATCATAAAGGGGCCTTGTGGTGAATTTAGACAGTAAAAGCAGGCGGAATAACGAGATGGACCCGTCCTGCCGAGAGGGAACCGCTCTCTCTGAACACATTGAATCCCACTACAATTGCTAAATTAGCAACCGTGCACCCCAAACCGTAGCGATCGCGGGGGTCTTTACCCCTACTCGTGCGGTTTCCCAAGGATTTGCACCCTTCAAGAGACATCACCCTGCTCTTAGATGGGGTGGCGATCGCGGATTCACTCCGATCGCCGGTTTAAACCCTTCGATAAGTGTTTAAATCCATCATAACCGCTCTCAACCCCAGGGCAAACTTTCAGTCTCTTGCAAGAGACAAGTTCACGAAGACTTGAGAAAGCGACTGCCATGACTCTACCGCCAGTTAGCCGTTGATCTTTTATCCCTTTTAGCACCCTTAGATTAGTTTTCTATGAGCTTTGATTCACCTGTTCTCTCCCATCAAATCGACCCCTGGTTACGCACGATTAGACCCTATGGCGTCTATGAGCTGCACTCTATGGCATTTGTTGGTGATGCCCTGATTGCCATTGATTCCGCCCGGGGCTATCTTTTGGAAATTGACTGTACCAACGACAACACCAAAATTCTCAATCCCTATCATGCTTCTGAATTTGTCGATACCACGGGCCTTTGCTTCTGGGAAGATACCCTTTGGCTAACCCGGGAAAACAGCGTTTATTTTTGTGAAAATGCCCGGTCCGGTTTGGGAACCCAAGAACTCAATCCTCAACATTTCGTGACCTTGCCCTATCCAGCGAATGGGGTAGCAGTTTGGGGTTCTACGGTTTATGTGAGCTCTCAAAAAACTGGCTACATTTTGATTTTCAACCGCAAAACGGGGCAGGAAATCACTCGGTTTTACGCCCCGGGAATTGGGGTAGAAAGTTTAACGGTCCAGGCAGAATATCTCTGGGTTTCTGATTCAGAGGAACAAACGGTTTACTGTCTTGATCGCGCCACGGGTACGGTTATTTTTAGTGTCCTGACTCCCTTTGAACATCCCTCCGGTTTAGCCTTTCATCGCCATCCAGAAACTGGGGAAGAAATTCTCTATGTGGCTTATGCTTCGGAAGAAATCTATATTCGGGATGACCCGAATTCCATCGATCCGCACCAATTGGCGTTTCGCGATCGCACGTTGATTCATCCGTTGCATTTTCATTACCATGAAAATGAACATTATGCCTTATCCAACGGCTATCTCATGGAAATTTCCTACGTTGAGGAACTCTCTCCCCTGGATGAGTTGGACCTGACGGATTTGGAATGGCGGATTGCCTTTCCCGCTGAAACTCCTCGGCAAAAATTGAAGAAAATTGAGGCGATCGGACTGCCTTTTCAAGAAGAAATTCTCGATGGACAACGAATTGCCGTCTTTAAGTTCGACAGTCTCAAACCCCACGAGGCGCGGGTTTTTGGTTGGAAAGCGCTGTTAGAGGTTCGGAGTATCAAGTATCGTCTTTCCCCTCGGGATGTGGAAAATCTGCCCGAACTGCCGCCAGAATTTGCCGATCGCTATTTAGTCGATAATGACAATCTGGCAATGGAGACAGAAATTGTTCGGAAAGCGGCAGTTGAGGCGATCGGGACTGAAACCAATCTCCTGCGAAAGGTCCTCAAGATTCGCGATTATGTTTATGAAAAACTCGACTACGGCATCAAACCCCACATTGATACCCCGGATATCGTCCTGGAACGCGGAATCGGTTCCTGTGGCGAATATGTGGGTTTAATGCTGGCCCTGTTGCGGTTAAATGGGATTGCCTGTCGCACCGTGGGACGTTACAAATGCCCCCCCCACCCCGATCGCCAAGGGATGCCGATGCAACCGGACTACAATCATGTCTGGTTGGAGTTCTACATTCCCGGATTGGGTTGGATCCCAATGGAATCCAATCCCGATGATAATCAAGATAGCGGCCCTAACCCAATGCGGTTTTTTATGGGATTAGCTTGGTATCATGTGGAATTGGGCAAAGGAATCCGGTTTGAAAGTCTCAAACTCAAGGGAGTCCCGTTACATAAAAGCGAGATCCGTCTGGGGGATTTGGCGATTAATCACGTCCGATTCACGATTTTAGGTGAACTGCCACCACCTAACTAAAATATCCCCCCTCAGCGGTCCTCTGTTTAGGTGACTTCCCCCGAGTGGATGACTGCCGTCCCTTACACTCGGACTTTGTTAACAGTGATTTTTGATTGGGGAGGACTTGTGGACACGACTATCTATACTGTTCTAGCAACGGGAACCCTAGGGTTGATGGTCCTGGTAACGGGAGGAATTATCTATCTCACCGCAGCGGAATGGCGCGATCGCCGCCGTCAGGAAAAGGAGAAACGCTCTCGTTAAGCTCTCAGAAACTAGGACGCCCGTCCAGTATTGAGATCAAGCTGAGATCTTGCACCCGTTGAAACCGACGGCAGGGGATCAATCCCCCGCCGTCGGTTGTTGCTTTTACTACTTCATCCCTAAAGACTTGGCCGAAAAACTCGCTTTTTATTTAGACGATACCCAAACCCGGGCTGGAAAATGGATTAACCTCATTTTGACCAGTCTGGTTTTATTATCTTCAGCAATATTTGTTATTGAAACTTATCAAATTCCAATTCAGCTAACCCTAATTTTAAATAAGCTGAATACTTTTATTTTAATTATATTTTTCTTAGAATATATTTTGCGATTTTGGTCGGCGCAACATAAAATAAGTTATTTTTTTAGTATCTATTCCTTGATAGATCTAATTGTAATTATTCCCTTATTTATCGGTGATTTCGGGATTGGCTATTTGCGGCTACTGCGATGGTTTAGGATTTTGCGGTTGCTGCGCTTTGTGGAAAGTCAAGTGTTTTTTGATAGTACCGAGGGGGAAGACCAATTAATTATTCGCCGGATTATTTTTACCCTGTTTACGATTGTTTTTGTTTACTCGGGGTTAATTTATCAAGTGGAACATCCCATAAATCCCCAGGCATTTCGCACGTTTATCGATGCGGTCTATTTTTGCGTCGTCACCATGACAACCGTGGGATTTGGGGATGTGACGCCGTTATCGCAAGGGGGGCGATTGCTGACCATTTTGATGATTATTTCCGGGATTGCTTTGATTCCGGGACAACTGGGGGCGTTGATTAAAGAATTAGTGAAAAATGCTAACCGGGTGGAAACCCCTTGTGGAGGATGTGGGTTGTCTCGTCACGATCGCGATGCTCAGTTTTGCAAGGTTTGTGGCACTTCGTTAAAGTCGTCTCCCTTGAATCCCTCGCGATCGCCAGATGCCGAAAGTTAAGACGGTGGGTGGATAGACTCCCCGCTTGGGTGGAGAAAATGGCTCAATTTTTAGGAATGCCGGAACAGATTTATTCAGGCCATTTGACGAGATTTTGCCTACATCACCCCAGGGGCGATCGCAGATAGACTGGAGCGATTCTGAACCATCCCTGATGAGAACATGGGTTGTCTCATTTGTCAAGTTTTTACAAAAGTTAAAATTTAGGTCAAAATATGCTACAAATTGTTAAGGATTTTGGTTAAAATGCCAAAAAAATAACGTCGCCAGAAACTACCGCTGAACCAAAATAGACTAACAACTCATCAGGAAGGTTAGCAGGGAGTCTCTCGATCTGGACATCGGAGGGCCATGCTTTCGACTTGCATCTATAGCTCAATTTTGAATGGGTTCGGCGAATGGTTGGGGTTTGCATCACTCTTTCCAGGCGGCACTATCATTCGGATGCGTGGGATCTGAGTACCACAGTCTAACTCGGTGTTCCTGCGATCGCGGTGCGGAACTTTTGAACCTGGAAAAAGACCAGTCAAAAGTCTGAAATCAGCGATCGCATCAAGGAACTCCACTCCACAACTCCGGAAACCCTATCTGCATTCCATACCAGGAGGATTCCCACCATGCAACAGATTTCAGTCCATCAATCCCTCAAGGTGCAACCCAACCCCACCCTCAATAGCAATCCCAAAACCAGCCGATCGCCATCCTCGAAAATTCCAACTCCCTTGCAGTCAAGCGAAAGCATCTTATCCCAATTTGTCGAATATGTTCCGGCAGCAGTGGCAATGGTCGATCGCCAAATGCGCTATTTGGCCTGGTCAAGACGGTGGTACAGTGAATATGGTTCCGGCGATCGCACCTGTGCCATTGGGCGATCGCATTATGAACTCTTTCCCCATCTGTGCGAATCCTGGCAACGGCGCTATCAACAATGTATAGAAACCGGAGAACCGCTGTGCCATGAGGATTGTCTCATTAAACCCAATGGCAAACAGGAATGGGTGAAATGGGAGATTCAACCCTGGATCGCCCCTGATGGCGAAATTGGCGGATTGATGTTGTCTGCCGAACTCCTCACCGATCGCAAACAACTCGCCGACGCCTTACAACTCACCCAATTTGCAATGGATAAAGCGGCAGATGCCGTCCTCTGGATGACCCCAGACGCCCACTTTAGCTATGTGAATGAAGCCGCCTGTCAGTTACTCGGCTATACCCCAGAAGAGTTACGCACCCTCACCGTTTCTCAAATTGACCCCGCCTTTTCTCCCCCGATTTGGGCCGAACATTGGCGAGCGATCAAACAGTTTAGAACCTTTACCTTTGAATCCAATTACCTCACCCAACAAAATCACTCAATTCCCGTGGAAGTCCGGGTCAATTATTTAACCTTTAATGGTCAAGAATATCACTGTGCCTTCGTGCGAGATATTAGTGAACGCAAACAAGCCGAAGCCGACCTGCACAATGCCAATGAGCAACTGCAAGCGGTCCTAGATGCGGTTCCCGGTTTAGTCTCTTGGGTCAGTTCTGATTTACGCTATTTGGGGGTGAATCGCCATTTAGCCGCAGCGTTTCAAATGCCGGTCGATAGCTTTGCCAATCGCCCGGTGGGATTTTTACAAACCAGTCCCAAATTCTCCGAAATGGTTCAAGACTTTTTTGCCAGTCCTGAACTCACCCAATCCAAGGAAATAACCCTAGATTCCAAGGGCGAACCCCGCAGCTATTTAGTGGTTTCTCAGAAATATCACAAAGGAACTAAAGCCGTTTTTATCGGCATTGATATTAGCGATCGCAAACAAATGGAGGTGGCTTTACGCCGGAGTGAAACCCTCTATCGCACCCTAGCCAAAAACTTTCCCAATGGGACCGTTTGCCTCTTTGATAAAGACCTGCGTCACACCCTAGCCGAAGGAAGCGAACTCCCCAAAGTTGGCTTATCTAAAGAATTAATCGAAGGCAAAACTCTCCCAGAAGCCTTCCCCTCAGACATTGCAACCCTCTACGAAACCCTCTATCGCGATGCACTCGCGGGCAAGGAAAGCGTGACTGAAGTTCCCTTTGGCAGTCGTCTCTATCTCGCTCATACCTTACCCCTGAAAAATGAACAGGGAGAAGCCATTGCGGGAATGATTATGACCCAAAATATTACCGAACGCAAACAAGCAGAAGATGCCTTGCGCCGTTCAGAAGAACGATTCCGACAAAAAGCGGAAGAACTCAAACATACCTTACAGGAATTAAAACAAACTCAAACTCAACTGATTCAAACCGAAAAAATGTCTAGTCTCGGTCAATTGGTGGCTGGAGTGGCTCACGAAATTAACAATCCTGTGAGCTTTATTTATGGCAATATCGCTCATGCTCGCCAATATGTCCGGGACCTTTTAGAGCTGGTGGAACTGTATGGAAAAGAATACCCCGAACCCACGGCGACGATTCAAGAGCATATCGAAGGAATTGGCCTCGATTTTTTAATGGAAGATTTTCCCAAGCTGATGTCTTCCATGCAGGTGGGTGCCGATCGCATTCGGGAAGTGGTGCTGTGTTTGCGAAACTTTTCCCGTCTGGATCAAGCTCAGAAAAAGTCGGTGAATATTCATGAAGGGATTGATAGTACCTTACTGATTTTACAAAATCGTCTCAAAGCAAAAGCCGGAATGCCCAGCATTGAAGTGATTAAAGAGTATGGAGAACTTACTCCGATTGAATGTTATGCCGGACAACTGAATCAGGTGTTTATGAATTTACTGGGGAATGCGATCGATGTTTTAGAGGAAGAGGGGCAAAAATATCTCAAAATGCGAGCAAATGTTCCGAAAATGACCGGGGATTCTCCCGGAACTTTTACTCCCCGGATTTGCATTCGCACCGAACGGGTGGGGGACTGCGCCGTGATCCGGATTTCAGATAATGGTCGGGGAATGACCTCCGAGACAAAACAACATATTTTTGAGCCGTTTTTTACGACCAAAGACCCGGGGAAAGGCACGGGACTGGGTTTGTCGATTAGCTATCAAATTGTGGTGGAAAAACATGGCGGCCAAATTGAGTGTCAGTCAGGGCCTGGATTAGGAACGGAATTTATAATGACATTACCAATTCCCTAACCTCGATTGCGGGATTGGATACGGGTACGAAATCGAATCGCCAAGGGACACTGAGTTTCCGTGTCCCTACGGTTGACAAGTTGTTCTGACTTGAGTTAATCAAGCGGGAGAAGTTTAAATACTGGGGTTCAGAGAGAATAAAATGACTCTCATTGTTGCATTTTAACTGAGGTTTTTAACTTTTTTTTAATTTTTATGAACAAAAAATCGAGCGCACTGTTCTTCTGATATCTTTGTAGTCACGCCATCGGAACCGGGAAGGGATGATTGAAGGAGTTACAAATATTCACAATAATTCAGAACCACCTGAAACAGAAGTTAGACCAATTTTCGGGAAATTTTGTGTCGGAGCAAACAACAGTTAATCGGAAACAAGTCCTAAACTATAAACGTGATGGGCGGGGAATGGGCAGAAAATGAAGACTCAGAAGGGAGAAAAAATGATGAGGGCAGGATTGGCCCTGGGATTAGTGGCGATCGCCGGGGGTGTGTTTGTCCTGGACCAGCAGGGTGGAGGACTGGGTTGGGGAGGCCAATTTCTTGCCCAGACCCTGGGACCGTTCCCTGTGGCAGCGATCGCAGCGACTCCTCCAGGCTTCTCCGTCGTGTCAAGTCGTCCTGATTCTTTCCCCACTCGTGCAAGAGGGGTGACGGAACAACGCTTAGGAAAAGTCGGGGATATCACCGGAGGCGATGGTCATCAAAGGGATCTGAAATTCATAAAAAATGGATTATTCATTGACGACCAATTTACCAAGTTTCAGGAATTAATCCAAGTTTCAAATTACTCTTTGTTTCCCGAGAATTCCTCAATTTCAGTGAACTTCAAAGAGGGGACCGCTAGAGTGGGCGACCCGTCCAACCCTCAACCGTCTCAAGATGTTTCAGAATCATCCTTCCTGGTGGTCATCAACCCCGGGGGAACCGTCCAAAAGCCCTATCAAATTGCCCTGTTTATTTTCCTAAGTACCACCGGAACATTCCTGATGCTGCACTATATGAGTCTGAGAATGCAAACCCAGTTTAAAGCCCAGATCACTGAGAAGGAAGCATTGCCAGTCGCCCCAGACGGATTGTTGAGTCTGCTCGATACCAACCCAGCCTTTAACTGTGCCATCAAACCCAATGGCACAGTTTTCTTTATGAATCAAGCCATGTTGGAGCGCGTCGGTTATACTCGTGCAGAAGCCTTGGGCCTGAATTATATTAAGACATTTATCCCCGCACCGGACCGGCCATTGGTCTCTCAAACCTGGGAGCAACTCACCCAGGAAACTCAACCCCAACGAATCCAAAACCGCCTTCTCACAAAGCAGGGAGCAGAAATCTGGGTGGAGTGGTGTGTGCGGGCCGTGTTCACCGGCGATCGCCAGACCTTAGACTATTGGATCGCCACCGGAATCGAGATTGAAGACCCCAGTCGAGTCGAGGCCCACACTCGTCTGTGGGAGAACATGACCCAGGCGGTGAGTGCAGCGCCAGATTTTGAATCTGCCTTAAAAATCGCACTTTGTAGCATGGGAGAAACCCTGGGATACTCTGCCGGGGAAGCCTGGGTTGTCAACCCCGAGGGAACCGTTTTAGACTGTTCTGGACTGTACTACGCTGCACCAGGAACCTCCTACGTCGCCAGGTACAGGAGTGGTTTGCGGTTGGAGTTAAATCACGGGTTACCCGGACGAGTCATGGCATCGGGAGAACCAGAATGGATTGCGGATCTCGCCGCAGACTCGGAGAAAGGGTTTCCTAGGGAACACAGCGCGATCGCCTGTGGATTCACCAGTGCCTTGGGGATTCCGATTCTGGCCGATCGCCTGGTCCTGGCGGTGTTGGTCTTTTTTCAGTCAACCCCGGGGAAACTGGATCTGCGAATGTTGCCGCGCATCTCCTCAATGGCGCTCCAAGTGGGGTCCGTCTTACATCGGTTACAAACCTTAAAGGCACTCCAGCAAGCCGAAGCCAACTATCGCAGTATTGTGGAAAATGCCGTAGAAGGAATTTTTCAGACCACCCCGGATGGACGCTATATGAGTGCGAATCCAGCTTTGGCGGCGATTTATGGGTATGCTTCCCTCCCGGAATTGATGGCGGATCTGTGCGATCACTCCCATCAAATCTATGTGGATCCCCGCTGTCCAGAGGAGTTTATTCGCCTGTTACAGGAACAAGATGTGGTTACAGGTTTTGAGGCCCAGGTTTATCGCGCTGATGGTACTATGATTTGGATTTCTCAAAATGCTCGTGCGGTGCGCGATGCTCGCGATCAATTGATGTATTATGAAGGGTCCGTGGTCAATATTACCGATCGCAAATGGACAGAGGCGCAACTCCGATACAATGCCTCTCACGATGCACTCACCGGGTTGTGGAACCGAGGCTTTTTTATGGATCGGTTGGTCAAAGCCGTCTCCCGCGCTCAGAGTGAAGCGGATTATGAGTTTGCCGTCCTGTTCATGGATTTGGATGACTTTAAGTTGGTGAATGATAGTTTAGGTCATTCCGTGGGCGATCGCTTGTTGATGGCGATCGCCGGACGACTGGAAGAATGTTTAGGTCCCAACGATACCCTAGCGCGGTTTGGCGGGGATGAATTTACCTTGTTGTTGGAAGATATTCCCCGGGTTGAAGATGCGATCGCCGTCGCGCACCAAGTCCATGAAACCTTGCGTCAGCCTTTTACCGTGGGAACTTACGAGGTATTTGCCGGGATGAGTATTGGCATTGTTCATAGTACCGCAGGCGATCGGCGTCAGCCCGATTTTTTGCGGGATGCGGATATCGCCATGTATCGCGCCAAAGCCCGGGAAAAAGGCGGATATGTGGTATTTGATAGCACCATGCGTGAGGAAGCCATCCTGCGCTTGGAGTTGGAGACGGATCTGCGGTGGGCGATCAAACGCGGCGAGTTTCAGATGTTCTATCAGCCGATTGTGAGACTTTCTACGGGAGAAATTAGTGGATTTGAAGCCTTGATCCGATGGCATCATCCCCGCAAAGGGTGGATTTCTCCCAATGTATTTATCCCCGTGGCTGAGGAAACCGGCGCGATCGAACCCATCGGCGAATGGGCGCTGATTCAATCTTGTAACCAATTAAGAAGCTGGAAAAAGCAATTTCCCACCTATCCTTCCCTGAAAATGAGTGTGAATCTTTCCGGGAAGCAACTCACTCAAAATTTGAGCGATCGCGTCGAGCAAATTCTCCTGGAAACCGGGGTCGATGGCTGGGATTTGAAATTAGAAATTACCGAAACGGCCCTAGTGGAAGACCCAGAAGGGGCGATCGCCATCCTGGATCGCCTCAAAGCCCTCGATATTCAGTTATGCATTGATGATTTTGGCACCGGTTACTCGTCTTTGAGTTATCTCCATCGCTTCCCTGTGGATATTTTAAAAATTGACCGCTCTTTTGTCAGTCAAATGTCCCCCCTCAATGACGATTCGGAAATTGTCAGAACCATTGTCACCCTGGCCCATACCCTAGGACTGGATGTGATTGCAGAAGGCATTGAAACCCTAGATTCTATGCACGAACTCCAAATCCTCCGCTGTAAATACGGTCAGGGCTACTTTTTTTCCGAACCCGTTAACGGTGAGGCGGCGGCACTCTTATTAGCCGAAGGTCAGTTGAGTGACCTAGAGGTGAGTTAATACCTAGGCGGGGGTTTGCACCCTCGCCTAGGCTTTCCACAAGTCCTTTCGAGGCAGATTGAACCCGATCCCGAACACCACTTCAATGTTAAACTCTCTGCCCTTAAGCTGGGAAGACCTCGGACAAGTCAGAAGTTTTTCCGTTACAATAAATGCGAGCCTTTAGGGGAAATCTACGCAAGCGCGATCGCGCTTTTACTGGGTGACATTCAATTTCATCACCTTCTCAAAAAAAAGCGAATTTAGCCAATAGTAACTTTTCCATGAAACTACCATTTTTCAATTCTAGCTCCCAATTCAATTCTTCCATTTTTAGGAAACATTTCTGGTATATTTTTCCTTTTTTATGTGCTTTGGTCATCGCCTTATTTCCCTCACTGACTGCCGCTAGGGATGCTCAGTTTTCTGCCGTTCCCTCCGGGATATCCCAAGCCCATCAGATCACTCAATTACAGGACCAGAAACCTGCCATCAGCCAAGGAAGTTCCCCGGGTGATTTTGCCCAGGCTGTCACGGCTATTGAGGAACAATGGGAACCTGTATTTGAAGATTATTTTGGCAGAAATTTATCGGAGGTTACCCTGAGTGGGGAAGAAATTGGCGCAGCGTTGGCCGTGGTTGAACAAAAAACGGGTCAAAAGTCGGCGGTAATTTACATGATTCCCCGTGAGGATCAACTTGAACTGTTGTTAGTCACTGCCGATGGAGGCGTGACGGGTCGGACGATCTCTCAAACCAATCAGGAGAGGCTGATAGAAACGGCACAACAATTACGGCAGCGCATGACTAGCCCTAGCCGAAGAAGTACCCTGTCCTATCTGCCTCACGCCCAACAGCTTTATACTTGGACGATCGCCCCTTTGCACGATGAATTGCAGTCTCTAGGAATCGAAAACCTCTTGTTATGTGTGGGTCCGGGATTGCGATCGGTCCCCTTTGCTGCCTTACATGATGGGGAAGAATTTTTGGTGGAACAATACAGTCTCGCCCTGATTCCCGCCTTTAATATGATTGACTTGAATCCCAGTGAACTGGCGAATACAGAAGTGTTGGCAATGGGGGCGTCCCGATTTGAAACCCTCTCTCCCCTGCCTGCGGTCCCGGTGGAACTCTCTCAAATTGCCCGTTATCTGTGGCCGGGAGAGGTGTTTCTCAATGAAGATTTTACCCAGGAAAACTTGCAGTCGCAATTGCAAGAATCCCGCTATGGAATCGTTCACCTGGCTACTCACGCGGATTTTCAGGAAGGAGACCCGACTCAATCTTATATTCAATTGTGGGATAGTCAACTGACGTTGGATGATATGCAACGGTTAAAACTTGATGAAGCGGCGATCGGATTGTTGGTGTTGAGTGCTTGTAAGACAGCCGTCGGCAGCCAAGATGCCGAAAAGGGATTTGCCGGATTAGCGATTCAAAGCGGCGTTCCCTCTGCCTTAGCGAGTTTATGGTATGTGAGCGATTTAGGCACTTTAGCGCTGATGTCCGAGTTTTACAATACGTTCAAAACCGAGGATGACAACGCGCGATCGCTCCTCAAGGCGGAAGCGCTGCAAAAGACCCAACTTGCCATGCTGCGAGGAGAAGTGCGCCTAGAAGACGGCAACCTCGTCAGCGATCGCGGGGTACTGACCCTCCCTGAAGAATTAGGGGAATTGACGGGGGAAAATTTAGCTCACCCTTACTTTTGGGCCGGGTTTACCCTGATTGGCAGTCCTTGGTAAGAGACTGGGGTGGCGATCGCTATTTAAGCTCATCTCACTGATCCGTTGAGATGTTCCTGAATCGGCTCAATTCAGGGAAAAATTTCTGATAGAACCTCCTGGGTTTAAGAGCATTCTTTCGGAGTTGTTATCTCAAGTCCGTTGGATTAACCTAAAAAAACAGTTCTTCCTCTTCTCACCCTTCCCTTGCAGGGAAGGGGGTTGGGGGGTTAGGTCAGTATGGGCGATCGAGCAAACATGATATTATTTCTGGGAAGACTCGCCCCAGAAATATCGCGCAACTGTTGAGGCGATCGCCTGGTATTTTAAACCCTAACGGATTGAATTGCCCAACCTAACCCCTGGAAAATTGTGACTGCCTATCGGCGATCGGCGTAATTTAATTGGATGGCAATCCCGCAATCAAGATGGCTTCAGGGTATGCTTAGACTGCCCCCTTGGAAATCATTTACCAGACCTGACTTAAGTCCGGGGAATGATTTCCAGGTTCGTCAATTTTGCCAAACCCCATCCAAACATCCTACAATTATCCCATTGTCAGTGATTTTTATAACTCGGGTTTTGCATCCCATCCAAAAAATCGATGAAAATGTTTGTTCCAGGTCGTCTTTGTTTATTTGGCGAACACAGTGATTGGGCCGGAGGATACCGAACTATCAATCCTGCTCTCCACAAAGGATACACCCTCAGCGTCGGCACCAATCAAGGTATTTATGCCCAAGTCAAACCCCATCCCACCCATCTGATTCTTCACTCCTGTCTCACCGATGGCACTCGTAAAGAATTGTTACAAATTCCCATGGACCGAGAACAATTGCTGGCCGAAGCCAAAAAGGGTGGGTTTTTTAGTTACGCCGCAGGAGTCGCCTATCAAGCCTTGACCCTTTATCAGGTCCAAGGGGTAGAAATTGATAACTATCAAACCGATTTACCCATTCAAAAAGGATTAGCCTCAAGTGCCGCTATCTCCGTTCTCGTCGCCCGTTCCTTCAATCAGTTATACCAATTAAAATTAACCCTTCGCGGTGAAATGGAGTTAGCCTATCATGGTGAAATTACCACCCCATCTCGCTGTGGTCGCCTCGACCAAAGTTGTGCCTACGGCAACCGGCCCGTGATGATGGTCTTTGATGGACAACACATTAATATTATAGAACTCAAAACCTCCCAACACTTATTCTTTGTAATGGTCGATTTATCCGCATCTAAAAACACCCATGAAATCCTCAGTATTCTCAATCAATGCTATCCCTTCGCCACCAATGAAATTAAGCAAAGCGTTCATAAATATTTAGGACAAATTAGCGCCAAAATGACCCAGGAAGCCGCCACTGCCCTAGAACAGGGCGATGCCGAATCCCTCGGGGCCTTAATGACTCAAGCCCAAATCGAATTTGACCGCTATTTAATTCGGGCCTGTCCCTCCCAATTAACCGCCCCGGTCCTGCACTCGCTGCTCAAACATCCTCCCCTGCAAAGCTTAATTTTGGGCGGAAAAGGCGTCGGGTCTCAAGGAGATGGAACCGCACAATTTATCGTGAAAAATTCAGAAAATCAACAGCGCGTCATTGAACTAATCAAACGAGATTTTCCGCAAATGCAATGTCTGAAACTGGTGATTTCCCCCTCTTCCCCTGACGTGATAACATAAAACAGGGTGACATTTCCTCAACCTGTCGAGTTCAGTCTTAACCATGAGACCTAATGACATTTTATTAACCGTCTTAATATGAAAAATTCAAATCATTCCATTCGCAAAGCAATTATTCCAGCCGCCGGATTTGGCACCCGCTTGTTTCCCGCCACCAAAGCTGTCAAAAAAGAATTGTTGCCGATTATCGATCGCCAAGGTCGAGTTAAACCCACGATTTTAGCCATTGTGGAAGAAGCCATCAGTGCCGGAATCGAAGAAGTGGCGATTATCGTCCAACCCGGGGATGCTCCAATTTTTGAGAGTTTCTTACAAACCCCTTTAAACCCAATTCATTATCAGAAACTTTCCCCAGAGAATCAAGCCTATAGCCAGTATTTACAAGACTTAGGCGAGAAAATTACCCTGTTAACTCAAGAGGTTCAGGAGGGGTATGGTCATGCGGTATTTTGCGCCAAAAACTGGGTAAATCAGGAACCATTCCTGCTGTTTTTAGGAGATCATGTTTATTTATCCGATACCGATGTTTCTTGTGCCAGCCAACTGGTAGAGGTTTATAACCGGGTGGGAAAAAGTACCGTTGCCCTCACCGTAACCCCTGGGGAAGAAATTTATCACTGTGGTTGCGTGACGGGAAATTGGCAAGATAACGATGAAATTTTGTCCCTCACCGAAGTCTGTGAAAAGCCGGATTTAGACTATGCTAGGAAAAATTTAACGGTAGAAGGATTAACAGGCGATCGCTTCTTAACCGTCTTCGGAATTTACGCCCTGACTCCCACAATATTTGACTTTCTCGAAGCCAATATCCGCAATAATCTCCGAGAAAAAGGAGAATTTCAGCTCACCACCTGCCTAGAACAAGTGCGCCAAGCCGAAGGAATGTATGGCTATCAAATCAAAGGAAGATGTTTCGATACCGGAATGCCCGATGCCTATTATCAAACATTCATCGATTTTCGCAACGGCTAAAAATTGTGCTAAATCCAACTCAGCCTGATTGACATTTGATACCATAGAGGAGAACCCTAGCAGAATTGACAAAACTCCCATGAGAAAACTCGGTTTTGGATTAATATGGATTGGACTAATTATTTATGCCTTTGGATTTGCACCTCCGGACAACCCCACCGCCACCTTTAACTTAATTAACAAGCTAGTCAACGGAGAATGGGAGGGAATCAACCCCCTAATTATTGCCCTGTTTAATATCATGGGAGTATGGCCGTTTATCTATAGCGCCGTGCTATTTTTAGATGGAAAAGGACAGAAAATTCCCGCATGGCCGTTTGTCACCCTGTCCTTTGGGGTCGGTGCATTTGCCTTGTTACCCTATCTGGCCTTGCGCCAGCCTAACCCCACCTTTTCCGGGGAGAAAAATTGGTTTTTAAAAGCAATAGACTCGCGAATTTTCGGGGCGATCGCCGCCTTATCCGCCCTCATCTTACTCGGCTATGGCATCACCCAAGGAAATTGGACCGATTACCTCTACCAATGGCAAACCAGCCGATTTATTCACGTCATGACCTTAGACTTTTGCCTGCTGTGCCTCCTCTTTCCCACCATCCTCAAAGATGACATGGCGCGACGGGGTTTAAACAGTCCCGTGATATTTTGGATAGTCGCCTTAATTCCCCTATTAGGACCGGCATTTTATCTAGCCTTACGTCCCCCCATCCAAGTCAGCGAGGAAGGGGTACAGATGAATACTCCGGTTACTCAGGAATAGTCCAAAACTTCCGCCTCTTTTGAGAACCCACCCTAAATAGACCTCTTGCAAAAAAAAGGATTGATCCCCCCAACCCCCCTTAAGAAGGGGGGCTTTAAAGAATTTTGCAAGAGGTCTAATGTAGAGGCGATTCGCGAATCGCCTCTACATTAACGCCGCCCCCCAAACCTGGAGACTCAAACCATGAAAGAGGCGATCGCAGGCAACCTCACCCGCTACCGCAAAGCTGTAGGCTTATCTCAAGAACAACTCGCCAACCTTGTCAACATCACTCGCCAAAGCATCAATAACTACGAAAACGCCAAGACTTTACCCGATAGCAAAACCCTCTCAGCCCTTGCCCGCGCCTTGGGCGTCACCCTGGATGACTTGCTGCGCCCAGAATCTAGCCCAGTCACCCCCTTTCGATTTCGCGCCCATACCGGCTTTGATACCAAATCCGATTGGTAAAAGTCGGTTTTCGCTTTTAGCCCGCGCAGGCGGGCTTCGTCCGTATAGCCCCAGGCTTGAGCCTGCGGGTTTTAACAGACCTTTGACAACCGGATTCCGTATGACAAACAACCGCAATTTGCCACTCAAGTGCGACGGATGCTGGAAACCTATCAAGCCTTAGAAGCCGCAGCAGGCATCCCCGCTTATGCCCCAGAAACCCATTCCTGTCATCAATTACCCGGCAATGAAGCACTCATTCAGGCAACCGCAGCCCGGTTTCGCCGGACCTTGGGATTAGGGGAAACACCCATTCTCAATTTATTTGCCGCAGTAGAGGAATTGGGGTTAAAAGTCCTGCGCCAACCCATTGCCATCAAAGGCTTTTTTGGATTAAGTGCCTGTAGCTTTGCTCAAGGTGCTTTTGTTTTAATCAATACCCATAATATTTCGATTGAACGGCAAATCTTTACTCTATCCCAGGAAATTGGTCATTTAATTTTCCATCGAGACGACTATCAAAACAACCTCATAAAACAGGGCAATCCAGGGGAAGAAGAAGCCCGGGAAGCCGTTGCTGATTATTTTGCCGGACATTTACTGGTTCCCCAAACCGAATTTGAGCGACTTTATCAAATTAGCCCGAACTTGATTCAACTCAAACAGCATTTTAGAGTCAGCTATCAAGTGATTTTAAAGCGGTTATCGGATATGGGTCGCATCGACTATGGGCGTGAAATCGCCAAGATTCGCAAGATTTATAAACAGCGAAATGGCTTATCTTTGAGCAACTCCATCGAGTTACCTCCCACCTTAAAGCCAGAAGAGTTTCCCGAAAATGAACGGTATCAAAAACTCATCTGGCAAGCGTTAAATCGGGGGAATATCTCAGAACTGAAAGCCGCAGAACTGCTGAATATCACCCTGGAAGAACTGGGGGTTCGTCGTCGAGAGGCGGAGGTCTATGCTATCCCGTAACGGCACGATTCTCGATGCCACTGCCTTGATTGACTTTCGCTATCTTGATGAGTGGGAGTGGCTGCAACGACACTATCAGCCTTTATATATTGCCCAAGAAGTTTTAGACTCAGATCATCTCGAACAGAGTACGCGAGAGACGGCAAAATAACACTTAATCCCGCTTCCGTTAGAGACTGAAGAAATGTTTGCTAGTTTTCTGGAGTTTGGCAACAAAGCGCCGCTGCTGAGTGAAGCCGATCGCTCAACGCTGGTTCTGGCCCGTCATCAATTATTATTATGTGCCAGTGATGATAATTTAGTGGTGAAAATCTGCCAAGAATATGGAAGTGCTTACATCAGAACTCTCCGTCTCCTGACAGAAATGGTCCAAACGGGACATAAAAGTAAGGTTGAAGTCAAGAGGATGGCGGAGTTGTTAATTCAAGAGAGAGGTAAACATATTCGGTCATCCATTTTAACGAATTGGTATAATGAGTTGGGGAAGTAGGCCAAATTAAAATATCTATTTTTCCACCTTGTAAAATTAATTCCTTTGAGGTAAAATTTCAGGCGATCGCCCCTGGGTTTCGGCGAGAGGCGATCGCTTTGAGGGCTGTTAATCAAATAGGGTAGGTTGAATAAATACAGGCGATGGAGTCACAGGCTTTTTCTGCTTTTTCCCCCCCTCCTTAGTCGCCAAATCAACGCCGCGTAGGGTTTGTGGTCTCCAGAGTACAGTATCCTCGGGATCGTGGTCTTGCGATCGCTTTAAAGCGTTATCACGCCTATTCGTGGCATAGCAATAGGTACAGCCAAACATACAGGTTTCATAAGCCCCGATATCCACAGCTTCTACACAGCCACAGTCTTGCCGGGTAGGGGCGGCTTTGAGTCCCAAATCAGAATCAGATCTGAGCATTTTAATAATATCCATATCGATACAGTGAGCTTTCTCCACCCCCGCGCCGAGTAAAGCATCTTCGCAGCAGGAATACAACTTAATCCCTCGGGGTTCAGCAATATCATGCAGTTGCTCAAGCAGTCTACTTTTTTCCTCCAAAGAAGGGCGATGAAACTTGATGCCATGAGTTTGGGAAACTTTGCCGAGGTTACGTTCAGTTTTGCCGTAAAAATCCACAAAGGAAAAATAACAGCGTCTGGTATAGCCTTCTAGCTGGCGAGTTAGCAAGTCAAACCGTTCCAAATGATAGGAGGCAGGGGTCACGTCACTGAGTACAATGGGGTCATACCGCCACTGCACGCGATCGGGAGAAAGACGCCGTGACAGTTCTTGAAAGGTTTCGATAGATGCTTCAATCGGAGGATTATGGCTTTCTATCGCTTTCGGATAACCGATAATTGTAAAGTGAAAATAAAAGTAGTAACCCTGCTGTTGCAGGAAATCCAGATGCGGCAGTAGTGGCTTCGGGTTGCGAGTCCAAAAGGCGATCGCCAAGCAGTCCTCTGGTAAAAGCGAGACTCGGTACACCTTGCTGCTGATGGGGTTAAGCCAGTGACAGAACCCAGCCTGGATCCGTTTTAGAAACCACTTGGAATAGAACCCCGGAATATCCGTCCGACGACTGGCGCTAATAATCTTCATAAAGCTCACGGAGTTAAGACATACTGGTATTCTATCAAAAATTGATTAAAAAATCAACTTAAAAATCAACTTTAATCCATAACTGGTGTTTTCTTCCATACTTCTTGTAGTATCTTAAGAATGTGGCAAATTGAGTGCATAGATTTTTCTCGATATGCCCCTGCTATTCTGGCTGATGGACTCTCTCAACCAGCTATGCTGTTGATCGGGTTACGTCAACCGCGTCCTACAACTCAAGGAGCCTTATGACAAACAATTCTCCATCGAACCGTTACTCTTTGCATCCTCTCATTGCAGAAGTCTATAGTTCTGTGCATCATTGGATTCAATGTACTCCTAATTTTCAAGGTTACAAAGAAATTAATTCTTATAAAGAATGCAATGACGACTCCCAGCCTTTTCAAAGTGCCGCTTTTCAATATTGGCGGTTCTTTCCTGCACATTACTTTAAAGTAATTCATACGCTCGATAAAATTATCACTCCTGAAAAGTTGCTAAAAGGTCTAGGTCGTAATCCTCATATATGTTTAGTTGATATTGGATGTGGTGCAGGAACTGCCTCCTTGGCTTTTATCGAAATAATTATTCGATTACAAGAACAAAAAAAATTAAAAGATAAAGTCCAAATTTATTGCCTAGGTATAGATGCAAATCGGGCGACATTGGTGATTTACCATAAATTAATGCTGCAAATACAGGAAAAAATAGACTGTTCGCAGATTAATTTAAAATATCAGATATGTCCATGTCCTATAAAAGAAGTTTTTTCAACATCCAGGATTTATTTACAGCAAGTCCGTGAAAAATGGACGCTACCTGTTTTACCTCGGGTCTTTATGATGCATTCTACTGTTGTAGATCTATTAAATAGCCAACATAAACAGAGCCTACCTA
The DNA here is from genome assembly GCA_011390515.1 of Oscillatoria sp. Taxonomy (GTDB): domain Bacteria; phylum Cyanobacteriota; class Cyanobacteriia; order Cyanobacteriales; family Laspinemataceae; genus Laspinema. Next base: position 7,394 of record JAABSJ010000051.1, on the reverse strand, counting down.
AATATGAAGAGCTGATTGAATTCGGAATTAGTCGTGAGCAGATAGCCACCTATAATTCAAGTTATAGTAGAGAGTATGCCTTAGCCTATAGGCTACTTTTAGAAGAAGTGCCAATAGATAAGTTATCCTTATTTACTATTGGCACAAAGTCTGACACTAAACCCGTTGAAGAAATGTCAGATGCACTAGCTCAAATTTTTGCTGATAAACATGAATCGAGAAGGTTTTGTGACCCATCGATGGTTCAAAATGTTTTATATTACAACCCTTCAAACAGTTATTGGAGAGAGGAAAAGAAAAAAATCCATTATTATTCAAAATTTTGCGTGGATGTCACCACTATTATCAATTCAAATTTTAAAGAAGACCAAGATTGGCATGATGTTACTAGCTTAGAAAATTTAGAAGCTGCTTGGGTTTGCGCCCGCAAGTATCTTTTAAATGAATCTCTTTGCGACGAAGTTGAAATTCGTTTGTTTGAGACTAATTTACGAACAAGTTTATCTCGACTTCAATCTTTTTTATCAGCTTACATTAACGATTTTCTCTCTCCTGATGACTATATTGACTACAGCGTTCCTAAAAATTCCTCACAAGCTCGTACTAAAGGATTGTCGAGGATGGAGGAGGAAATTTTGTCGGTGGCAATTTTTCATAAATTAGGGGCTGAAATAACAGATTTACGAGGAAGTAGCTATGCATTTCGCCTCAGAACGGAAGATGGAGGTCGCCACACAGAAGAATTATACGAATACTGGTTTACAGCTTATAGTAAATTTATTAATCAAGCTCGTTCATTTGTAAAACAAAATATTAACTATTTTGTTGTTCATGCTGATATAAAATCATTTTACAATAAAATAATTCAAGATAAATTAAGTAATTTAGTTTCTCAAAAGCTGACTGAAAGCCCGCGCATTCGATGGTTGATTAAACTACTAATATCTAAAACTCTAAACGAACATGAGGTAGGATTAGGGATAACACAAGGACACATTGGTTCAGGATTTTATGCAAATATTTATTTAACTTCTATAGATATAGCCTTTGGATTGAGTAAAGAAGAGAAAGTCAAGTTTTTCCGTTACGTTGATGACATGATTTTTGTAATTCCAAAACAAACAGATGTAGAAGATATTTTAGAGGAACTCGAACAAAAATTAAAAGAACTTGGTTTGGAGCTTAATAAAGATAAAACGGAAACTTACTCAGGACCTGATTTTTTAGAACTTTATAGTGAAAATGATGAATTGAAAACCTTAGCTAATGAATTTAAAGAAATTGTTAATCCATTGTGGAACATGAACTTGGATTATCAAAAGGTATTTAAATTAGCCGATCGAAAAGATGATGATAAACGTTGGTGGGACTTAGTAGAACAATATCAAAGCTGTCTACAGTCAATTGGAATTTACATTCAAGCCACCGATCTGAGTCGTCGAATCGATTCTCATATCTTTAACCAAAACAAATACCGGAACAATTTCAACAGAACACCTGAGTTGAATTTAACCCAATTAACAACTGAGTTGAATTTAACCCAATTAACAACTGACGATCAGGTCCTAAAACAGTGGGAAGCATACTTTAGGCCACCTGAGTTGAATATAACCGAATTACCAACTGACGATCGGGTCTTAAAACAGTGGGCAGCATACTTTGAAAAAAATAATCTAAACTGGAAAAATTCTAAAGATATTTTAAAAGCCAAACTTATCAATATGTTCAGTGAAAGCTGGCAAAAATTACAATGTCTTTCTTCGACAGAGGTCAGGAAGTTTAGAGAACTGCAAACAAGGATACGCTTTTCCCTAAACAAGCTATATTTATTAGGTTTATCAGATATTTCTGAAGATTTGTCAATTATTTTATGTCAAAATCCCGCGATTGTTCGCGAGCCTTTACAAGCCTTAGAAAGTTTGGCGCGACAAGGATGTTCAACTAAAGTTACTGGGATACTTACTTATTATCAAAACCCGTCAGGGCCCCTAACTTCAATGAATGAATATATGCGAGCCGTTACTTTAAGAGCGTTTCGATTTGTACCTGAAATCAATGAAGTTATTTGGAAGAAAATTGTAGAGTTTGGAACTCTAGGGTCTCTTGTAGAACGACTCATGGCAACTGAAACTTGGATATATCTAGGGAAGATATCTAAAGATTTCCTACAGCGAAGTGACATTGATGCTGTGTTATCTGCTTTACATGGCGAAGCGTCACTAAATACAAGACTTAAAAAAAATTATCTGCTAATTCTGGGAATGTATGATAGTCAACTTGTGCAAGAAGAGCTTATAGAGAGTGAAGATTATTTGTTGGAGGAAGCTTATCATATCGCCTTGGAAGGAAGTGTAGGTGAGTTATTTAGTTATCAGGAACCTGAAATAATCCGCCAGAAATATTATACCGGAAAGCGGCCCTCGCAGATTGACGATGAGATCGCTTACACAGGTAAGCCGATCTCCCCCTAAACATCCTCACCCCCCCCAAAAAACACAAAAGGCGCGATCGCCGCGCCTCCTGCTATTCATTCCAACTAAGACTCCCAGTCGGGACAGTCGCCATCGGCTTCCCAGCCATAGGGATGCATTCCACAAACCAGTAAATTGCCCCCGTAAACCTGACCGTGATAGTTTTTACAGCCGATACAGGCTGAATATTTTTCCGCTGTAGGTTCCACAGATGACACAAATCCATCGGTGTCCGTGGGAAATTCATCTAGTCCTAAATACAGGTCAAAAAATGGATCAACTAACTCTTCAAAATATTGGTCGATTTCGATGAAAATCGTCGTTTGTAATTCTTCCGTGAATTCTTCAGAAAGTTCAATAATATCTGAAGAAAACCTTCCCAAAACCTCAACGAATTCCTCGACTTCTTCCGTCACTTCTTGAACAAAGCGATCCATTTCTTGTCCCGCTGTCTCTAACATTTTGAAAAATTCTTTCGGCCAATCTTCCATAACCCTTTGTTTAATGACTTCCGGAAGCAATCTTTATTCGTTCTGGAGTCGCCGTAGTTCGTCCTGTAACGATTGTACCTGATCCCGCAGGTTATTCACCTCCGGAGGTTTCTCAGGGGTGGGTTCTTCATCGTCTTCTAAGATTTCAATGCGACGGGGTTCTCGTGGCGTTGTGGGTTCCGATGGGGGCTGCTTGATTTGCTGCTGGCCCTGTTTCATCATGTCTTCGACGAAGCGACGCGCTTCTTCGGTGCTCATTTCACCCCGCGCGACCATTTCATCGGCCAGTTTTTGGGCTTTTTCGCGCACTTCGGCTAGTCTTCCGGTGGCTTGTTCGCCTGCATAAGATGCGATTCCCACTCCCAGATAAAATGCCTTTTGTACTATATCACCGAAACCAGGCATAGGCAGTATTGCTCCTTCAGTCGCTGAGGTTACTGCTTCTAGGATAAGGCTAATAGAGGCCGAGTGACCACCAGAAAGAGGCACTAAAAAAAAGTGACCCGGATACCACGCCTGTCATAAGCATCCCGTATTGCTGCTACCTTCCGGTCCTGACAAAGTTTGGGCGTTATGACCGCATGGGTCCAGGTCATTTACAACTATATCATTGTTGTCCGACTCTTGTCTAGGGGGTGGCGAAATATTTTTTAAAGTTGTGATTTCGGCCCGTTATTCCACGACGATACACCACTCATAGAGGTCGTACTGGACGCAGCCCTGTTTAACCAGAGGGTCCTCTGCAACGATCTGCTGGGCTTCTTCCATTGACTCCGCCTCAAACAGCAGCATTCCGCCTCCACGTCGTTTCCAGTAGCCAGTTTTGGCTTGATGTCCTTTGGCGATTAAATCTTCGACGTAGGCTTTATGGGCGGGAACGTAGCGATCGAAGGTGGGTTTATCGACGATTCCTTCTTCTATTTTGACAAACCAGGGCATTGGAGGTTGCGGTCAGGGGTTAGGGGTTAAACGGGATTGGCCTGGGACTCCTAAGAGTGCAGGTCATCGCAAATTTTAGCATCAAATGGGCGATGGGTTGGCGGTGCGCTTAGAAACAGCGTTTGAGGAGGGTGGGGGGGATGGAATGGGGGATTGACCGATCGCCCAATAACTGGCAACCCTGACGCACTAAATCATCCAGTTCCAGGTTCCAAACGATCGCCGTCCCATCGTCACTGGTGGAGGCTAATTCTCCCCCTTCTGGAGACCAGGATACATGGGTGATGGCTTGTTGATGTCCGCGTAAGGGAGTGAGGAAGCTGCCGTCTCGGTTCCAGAGGTTAACGGTCCCATCGGCGGTTCCGGTGGCAAGAATTTGGGAATCGGGGTGGAAATTGAGGCTAGTGACGGGGTTGGAATGTTGGAGGATACTTAATAATTTGCCATCGCTTTCTCGCCAGAGTCTGACGGTGCCATCATCACTGGCGGAGGCTAATAATTGACCATCGGGACTGAAGCGAATGGCAACGATGCGATCGCCATGTCCTTCGAGGAGATGAATCAATTTACCATCGCTAGTTCTGCGGAGGAATATCCGGCGATCGCTACTGGCAGAGGCGAGGGTTTTGCCGTTGGGGGAAAACATCACGGATAAAACTTGATCCTGATGTCCTCTCCAGGTTTGCAGCAATTTTCCATCGGTGACCCGCCAAATTTTCACGGTGTTTTCTGCTGCGGTGGCGATCGCCTCTGCTTTGGGACTAAAACTCACATCGTTGATGGGACTGGAATGAGGGAGGGTCAGGGGTAATTTTTCCCCGATTGTTGTCCAGAATTGCAAGGGATGATTCGTTGTAGCGACTACGATGATTTGGCTATTGGGACTGATAGCAATCCGGTTCACTGGACCGGGAATATCCGGTAAATTTAGGGTAACTTGGCGATCGCGATTCCAGAGAGTAACGGTATTATGGATAGCCGTGACCAGGCCCTGACCGTTGGGGGTAAATTCCAGGGCGATCGCCGGGTGAGGATGGTGGAGGCGATCGGGTTCAATTAAACCATAGATCGCCTGATGCAGTCCTAGGGCCACCCGGAACCGAGTTGCAGAGTTCACGCCAATGAATGCCTTGAGTTGTTGGGCGGCTTCCAGGCTTTCTATTAGGGCCAATTCCGGTTGATTTTCGGCAATTAGGGCTTGAGAGAGTAAGGCGATGCCATTCAGTTTAATATTGGTTTCGTCAATGGATTGATTGACCCAAAATACGCCAATTAGAAAGGCGGAAATCGCCATAGTTCCACTAAGCCATCCGGTTATAATTCGTGCTTTGTTTTGCCTGTGTTGTCTCAGTTTAGCTTCAGTAATTTTGCGGCGATTTTGTTCTTGAGTGAGTTCTTCTAATAATTCTTTTTCCCGATAAAGTTGCTGAATTTGGGCTTGAGTTTGTTCGGCATCTTTGCGAAACTGGGTTAATTCGGCTTCTTGACTGGCAGCTAAGAATTGATAATCGCGATCGCTCAAATTTTTCCCTTTAGCCCATTCGCGGGCATCTTGCAAGGCTTTTCCTCGGAGTAAGCGGGAAGTATCTTGGCGGTCCGACCCTAACCAGGCGGCTAATGCTTCAGCATAAGGGCGCAAATCAAACAAAGATTTTTCTAACCAATTGGAATTAAAAATGGCAGCATAGATAGGATTGCTAACGGTTAATTTTCCATCTCGGACGCGGACTAAACCGGATAAGCGTAATTCGGTTTGTTCGGGACTATCATCGGCGGGAATTGCTTTGAATTGTAAGAGTTTTTGATAGCATCCCAGTAAACGGCTGGCCCGTTGGGGGTTTCTCAGGAGGCGATCGCGCACAGTTCGCAGATGTGCCGGTTCGTCCCGAGATTCCCAATTGTGAATGATTGCGGTTTGAATGAATCGTTCCACCCATTCGGCTTCATTCCCTAACTGGGGTAAAAATTCGGGACTAATTTTTACCATTTCCCGGACCAATTGACATAATTTTTGGGTTAAAAAGGGTTGTCCGCAGGTCCAATGGAGAATCTGGTGGATGACTTCTTGGGGATTAGCCACGATATCAGTTAATCCAGCGAGTAGCGGCTGGACTTCATCGAGTTGAAAGCCTGATAAATCAATCGCATGGCCGATATTAAAGGGGGTACGAGTGCGATCGCTAATTAAATCCGAGGGGGTAGCAACTCCCAGGAGGGCAAAAGTCAGGCGATCGTAATCGGAATTTTGCGATCGCTTGTTATAACAAGACCGAATCAAGGCAAAAAAATCTTCCAAAGATTCATTAACGCTCAACACGCTATCAATTTCATCAATAAAAATTACAAGCCGTTGAGAAACCTGTTGCAACAACACCGTTTCAATCAGTTCCCCCAAGCGATGAACCGGAGAAATAGACTCCCTGTCCTGCCACCAGTTCATAAACGCCAAAGCATCTAATAAATTAAAATTACTGGTAATTTTATAAGCAACTCCTCCATACCATTGTTCGAGAGAAATCTGTTTGCTGCCAATATCAGAAATATCAATCGTGGCACAGGCAACTCCGTCGGCAGTTAGTCGCTGCACCGTTCGCACCAGCAAGCTAGATTTTCCCATTTGCCGAGAATTGAGAATGTAACAAAACTCGCCTATTTTTAGTTTTTCATACAAATCAAAATCAGCTTTTCGCATGACGTATGTTGGAGAAGTTTCCGGCAAACTTCCTCCGGCTTGATAATAATATTTTGCTTGTTTCATGGTTAGATATAAATTACAAAGCAAACATCTCAATTTAGATAGACCTGAGATCTTGCACCAGTTGCAACAACCGGCGGGGGTTTTAACCCCCGCCTCATAGCTCAAGTCGGTTAAAAACCGACTAAAAACACCATTTTATAAGACTTTCAGTCGGTTTCAACCGACTTGAGCTGTTAGGCGGGGGTTAAAACCCCCGCCGGTTGTTGCCTTGTCCAATTCATTGGTTAATTCAGTTGGACCATGCCATCGGGACATTGAAAATCACCGTTATGAGAACGAGGCCGGAAACCTTCTTTGAGTAAATATGGATAGGTGCTTTCACACAAGATAGAAACCGTTGTCCAATGGCTTTGAGTTTCGTTAGAATCAGCATTTGAATCCTGTTTTAACCACACCATCCCTAAGTAGCTTGGTATCCCATATTCTTTGCCTATACGAGGGAAAATCCCCCAAATTTTGGGTTTGGGTTGAAGTACCTCCGGGTGAAGAGATATCCCATAGTGAAAGGCAGCATTATCTAACCCTTTGATAGAATAGCGATAGTTTTGTGTTTCAGGACGAATCCCAATTCCTAAATCATTTACAGATTCTGCGAAAGTATTATGCTCCAAAAAGTAAGCTTGTTGAGCCCGATTCATCGCCCCTAAGTTATTGCGAGATTCCACAGATTTGGCTCGATTTACCTGAGAATGATGATCCGGTGTGCCAGTATGTATGGCAGCTGATAAAATTCCC
>JAABSJ010000005.1 GCA_011390515.1 Oscillatoria sp. | reverse complement strand
GTAGAACGCCCGATTAAACGTTGAGGACCCAGCAACTGGCGCGCAAAGGCAGTCGGCATATCCTGTTGTCCCAAATGAACCCCATCCGCATCTACAGCTAAGGCCAAGTCCACCCGGTCATTCATAATAAAGAGTGCCCCGTAGTTATGACAAATTTGGCGGAGTTGTTCCGCATTCCGGAGACGCTCCCCATCATCTGTATTTTTGTCGCGGTACTGCACCAAAGTTAAGCCCCCTTCCAGGGCCGCTTCTACGACCGCAAACAACTTGTCATTCTCGGACGTAACCAGATATAAAGGGGCTTGATCCAAAAGCTGACGACGCCGGTAAGCCATTAAGCTACTTTCCAGGGTATAAACGCGGTAGCGCATCTGCTTAAACACAGCGCCCATATCCGGATGGTACAGCTTGCCATATTCCTCCAGGACCCGCAGGGCTTCTTCCACCCGACAGCAGTTCGCCTGCAACAGGGACTCAATGCCAGAGCGTTCTTCTTCTTGGGGGTGGCTGAGGTCTGTCCCGGGGTCCCCTGGGGTATTGCGGGCCGCCCGCAGTTCCGGTGCGTGCCAACTTGCCAGTTCCTGGCGCATGGACTTACACTCATTGGCTAGGGATGAACTTTGGAGGCCAAAGCGGCACCATTCTTCAATAATCCGTAAGCCTTCTCGCGCCCGGTCTAAGTTGGCATCTAAAATGCGACAGAGCGCCGGTTGCAACTGGAGGGTCCCTAAATCTGATACCCTTGCTAACCCGCTGTTTTTGTCAGCCATCGAAACCCCCTGTGATTGCTATATCCGAACAGTCTGTTTTAACGTTTCCCATGAGGCGTGAACATTGAGGAACTCTATGATGCAAACTTATAATATCCTGTCCGCATTTTTTAATTTTTTTTAGCGGTGAAAGTTATTGTGGCACAAAACATTAGACAACCGTTACATTCATTGGATAATCAGGAGGGAAGAGATTGACATTCGGGCATTTTATCGGCATCTAGATCAGATGAACTGTAACTGAAGAAGGTGATTCGTTTAGTAGGAGGAGAGTCGTGAGTTTTAGAAGCCCCCATCAATCGCATTCATATCAGTATCGCATCGTGGCCCAGTTGGGAGTGGCCACGACTGCGTTGTTCTGGTTTTATGGGCCACCGGCGATCGCCCAAGGCGTTCCCGAATTGCAAACGGCCCAAAATTCTGGGACCGAAGTGGCCCCACAAAACCAGCTATTTGTCAATCCCACTCGGGGGAATGACTCCAGCGGCAACGGGAGCGAATCCGCACCGTTTAAAACGATTACTCAAGCGTTGCGGCAAGCCAAGCCCAACACCACGATCCGGCTGAGTCCAGGCACTTATAGCGCGGACACCGGAGAGAGCTTTCCCCTAATCCTCAAACCCCAAGTGGCCCTGGAAGGGGATACCAGCAACCGAGGACGGGGAATCATTATCCAAGGCGGGGGTCTCTACCTCAGTCGGACTTCGGCCCGCCAAAATGTGGGTCTCGTCGCCGCTAATGGAGCCAGGGTCTCCGGAATCACCCTGACTAATAACAATACTAGCGGTTATGCCTTGTGGGTTGAATCCGCCTCAATGGAGGTCACCAATAATACCTTCACCGGCAGCGGACATGATGGGATTTCCGTCGTGGGCAATAGTGCACCGACAATCCGAAGCAATCATTTTGTGGAAAATGGGGCCAACGGTATCACTATTTATGGAACCTCCCGACCCCAGCTTGTGGAAAATGTATTTGAGCGCACTGGATTTGGAATCAATATCGGCCAGAAAGCGGAACCGATCTTGACAGGGAATCAGGTGCGGCAGAATCGAGATGGGGTGGTGATTCATGGATCTGCCCGTCCCGTGTTGCGGAATAATCAGATTGAAAGCAATCAGGATAATGGGGTGGTTGCCGTTGGCAATTCTCGTCCGGATATGGGGACTTCTGGGGATCCCGGGGGGAATGTAGTCCGGAATAATGGCCAGATGGATATTAATGGGAGTGCCACGAAAGAGATTATTCCGGCATTTGGGAATCAAGTCGCCAGCGATCGCACCAGTGGACGCTTAGACCTGAATGGGACCCTCAACCCCAATCTCAGCGCCCCGGTTGCCACTGCACCGCCACGCCCTTTACCTTTACCCCGGCCCGCAGCGACTCCGGCCCCCACACCACCGGCAACCCCGGCCTCTTTTCCCAGCCCAACCGCCACAACACCTCAGCCTCCCCCGCCCTTATCGGCGACAGTGAGCTTGCCAGTTCCCGCACCCGGTCAAGGTATTCCCATTCCGGTCCCGCCCCCCCAAACCGGGACCGCACCGTCACCGACACCAGCACCGCGACCCCCTGCACCGGCACCGGCGATCGGCAATCGACCGGGGGATACTCTGCCTAACCTCTTACCCGTCCCCGATGGCAATCCCCCGATCGGAAATGGCGGCGCTGGTGTCCCCGTGGTGGGGACTCCCAGTGGCGGTGCGGGTAATGGACCCCCGACTCCGCCCAGTCATGCCGCAGCCCTCGGACTGCGCTATCGGGTGATTGTCAATGCCACCAGTAGCAGCGACCAAGCCCGGGTCCGTCGCGTCGTTTCCGATGCCTTCCGAACTCGAATTAATGGTCGGATGGTGATGCAGGTTGGAGCTTTTGCCACCCAAGATAAAGTCGATGAAATGATGCAACTGCTTCAGCGGAACGGGTTAACTGGGGTGGTTTTGGATATTGAATAACCCCGAATTAACCTAGAAAACAATTCCGTTTCAGGAGTCACGATTCACCGCAATTCAGGTTAACGAATTGTCAACAATTAGACTCCTGATTTTTTTGGAAATTTTGCTATTAACGATTAAGGAGTGCGAGCATCTTGCTCGCTATCTTTATAGCAAACTGATTTAGGACTGCTATAGCAATCCTAAATCAGTTGTGGAAGACCCTCACCCATCTCCCCTCTCCCAGAACGGGAGAGGGGAGATGAACTTTATGTCAAATTCATTTAGGGTCGCTATATAGCGGTTACCACACTCTTGGGGGCGAGGGAATTTTATTAACTCCCGGAATGGATTTTTTCCACAATCCATTCAAAGGTTTGAAGCACCTGTTGCAGGGCGCTTTCATCTTGTAAGGTAGACAAGGGAAAGGTCGGTAATCGGGTTTCAGTGGAATCAGCCGGAAGGGACAAGCCAATCGAACTGAAACGAGAGCGCAATTCTTGCCAGTTTTCGGGGGAATCAAACGGGGGTTGAGTGGCATAACTGCTACTGGAAATCACAAAATCACCGGAAATATCCACGGTAAACAGCGCAATAGATTTCCGACCTTTTTGCTTTAATTTGGCGAGAAACCCACCATAGAGATCTCCCGTTCCCCAGACTACTTCCACTGCTGGTTCGTGACGTCGGACCCATTGTTGAATCTTGCGGGCCATTTGCGCTTCTTCATACCCTTGGCGGGTTTCAAATTCATGAAAGAAAGACGCTTCATCCCAACGCCGTCTCTCCCGAGTTGCACTGGCTTTTTTCTGTTGCGCTTCAGCGGTTTGACCAATGACTCGGGGAACCAATGTTTTGAGTCCATCCTGGCTGACATATTGTTTAATTTCCAGGGCCAAAACTTCCGTCGGGTCTAATTGTTCATTGAGAAATTCCACCACTCGTCTAAGTTCAGGAGAAATTTCATCAGAGACAAAGACTAATCGAAGTTTGCCCGCTTGGAGGTTGGTTTTAACTTTATCCCAGAAGCGGTCCTCATGAGCATCGACTCCGAGAAATTCTTCAAAGACTTGTTCAGGGTCGCGACCCACATCCCGGCAATTGGATTCAAATTGGGTAATGATGGACTCAATGGGCCAATAGCTTAAAACATTAGCCGCATATTCTAACATTTGACCCACAATTTCCCGGCGAATTCGGGTATCTTGAGTATGTTTGACGGCCACTAAGGTGGGAATAGCATTTTGGTCGATAAATAAATGTTCAAAGGACCATTGACCATTGACTTCATCCTCTGCCGGAAGCGGCATTTCCCGGGAAATCAATAACCATTGCCTGGGGGTCGCCCGGTCAATTTGGTCTCCGGCGATCAGGTTAGGATATTTTTCCAGTAATTCTTGCAGTCGATCTTCGTTGTCGTAGGCTTGTTCTATCATTTCTACAAGCCGGTCTTCATCTTGTATGAGGTAAATGCCTCCACCCATCTCAGTTCTCCGTATTGTGATTTAGTGTTGCGATCTGGATGTAGGCGCGGATCTAGATCCGGCCTGAAAATACCCGTTCGGCAGGACCTGTCATGTACAGTCGGCCATCGGATTCAGACCATTCAATGTTCAGAGGGCCACCGGGGAGCTCGATGGTCGCTTGGCGATCGCATCGACCCGTTAGGACCCCGGCGACTAAGGTGGCACAGGCCCCGGTCCCACAGGCGAGGGTGGCACCGGCACCCCGTTCCCAAACGCGCATTTTAAGATGCGATCGCCCCATGACTTGAATAAATTCCGTATTGGTCCGCTTCGGAAAAACCGGGTGATTCTCAAACTGAGGACCAACCCCAGCCAGATCCACCGCATCCACATCCTCTACAAAGGTAATGCAGTGGGGATTTCCCATGCTGACGCAGGTCACATCCCAGGTCTTTCCGGCCACGGATAAGGGGACATTAACCGCCTTTTCCTCGGGAGAGCAAAGGGTTGTGGGAATTTCTGAACTCAGCAACCGAGGCAGGCCCATATCTACCGTAACTTGACCGTCGGATTTGAGGGTTAGGGTCATCACCCCTGCTAGGGTCTGAATCCGATATTCTCCGGTTCCCGTTGCTGAACTCCGGGGGGGAACTCCCAAGTCCACGAGAAACCGCGCTAAACAGCGGATGCCATTGCCGCACATTTCCGGTTCTGAGGCATCGGAGTTATAAATCCGCATGGTGTAGTCGGTGTCCGGTTCCGTAGGCGGCAGGGCAAAAATCACCCCATCGGCACCGATACCAAAGTTGCGATCGCATAACTGTTCGGCCTGGGAAGGCGTTATCATCGGTTCTGGGTTCTGACGGTTGTCAATCAGAATGAAATCATTTCCCAAACCTTGATATTTAGTAAACTCTAACGTCATAGCTTGTACTCGCGAAAAGTTCGGGTTCTTGTCCTGGTTTTATTTGATAATACCCGATGTTATAGTTCCCACTTTTGGGACCGAAATCTTGATCCCACGGTAAAAGCCCGATCGCCGTCTTGCTGCCTCACATGAAGCAGGCTATTCCGGGTCAGGACTGACGCAGATTTTGAGAATTCCCTCTAAATGTAGAGGCGATTCGAGAATCGCCTCTACATTTAGGGTTGAGTGTTAAAGATTGCGTAAGTCCTGCGGCTGTGAATCCTGACCGGACCTGAGTTGATTCCATCACGGGTTAACATGAGTTATAAAGCCGGTTGCTCCTGTGAACATCGAGGCAAAATAACCAGCCTGCCTGAATTTTGTCCGATGTGCTTTGATTTTCATGCCCAATTTTCTCTCGTTGAGACCCAATCATGTCTGACTTCGATACTAACTTACCTAGCATTCGCCAAGTTCAAAATTTTATTAAAGACAAACACGAGGTAGAACTTAAACTGGTTACCGGAGATTTGTTAGCCGGTAAAATTTTCTGGCAAGATAAACACTGCATTTCTATCCTGGATCACTACGATAAACAAACCATCGTCTGGCGTCATTCCATTGTTTATCTGAAACCCAAATCTTGACCCTTGTCCGGTCTGGCCTGATTTGGCCCAAACCGGACCCCCTTTATACCAAATTCGATTGTCAAAGACCTGTTAAAACCCGCGCACTAAAGGGTGGGGCTACAGGAACAAAGCCAGCGGGCGCGGGCTAATCCAGAAAATAGACCGATCACAACCGGACCCCCTTAGCCCCGATCGCTGGGTAACCCCTCCTTCAGGGGTTCACTTTGGTGAGCTTTGCTCAGGGCAACCGTGATCGGTACAGAAGATTGGCCCGGATTAGGGGCCAACCACATTTGAATCCGTTTTAGGGAGAGGAGACTGCCGCACAGCAGCAGGCGATCGCCCCCTTGCACCTGAGTCCCCCCATGAGGAAAGCGAATAAACTGCCCTTCCCGGCGAATCGCTTGCACCTGGACCTCATACTCCGCCCGCAAATCCAGTTGCGCCAAGGTTTTATCGCTGATCGGACTCTGTTCTGGGACCATCAGCCATTGACAGGAGCGATTTTCTTGGGGAATCGCCACCTCTCCTCGGGCTAACTGGTCAAACGTAGTCAGTTCTTCCCCTTGTCCCACCACCAAGAGTTTATCCCCCGTCACCAAGGCTGTATCCGCTGTGGGATAGTCGATTTCTTCCCCATTGGCGCGCCGAATCGCCATCAAACTCACCCCACTGAGTCGGCGCAGATCCGTTTGTTCTAACGTCATCCCCGCCAACGGAGACCCCTCCGGGAGGGGATACCATTTGCTGTTCATATCCAATGCCGCCACCTGTAACTCCCGGGAGACTTCCTCGGGCGATCGCGCTGGACGCAATTCTAAATAGTGATGACTGCGAATTTGTTCAATTTCTCGGCGAATCCCCGGCAACGGCAACCCCACCCCCAGTAACAAATGAGTCGCCAGTTCTAAACTCACCTCAAATTCCGATTGCACCACCTCCGAGGCCCCCAATTGATAGAGGAGTTCAATCTCCTTTTCTTGGTTCGCCTGGACCACCACATCTAATTCTGGGGATAACTCCAGCGATCGCTTCAAACACAACCTTGTACTCATCGGGTCCGGCAGGGCCACCGCCACGGCCTTCGCCTGATCCACTCCCGCAGCTTCCAAAACGTGCAACGATGCCGCATTCCCATAAATATAGGGAATCCCTGCCGCCCGCAGTTGCCCGATCGCCCGTTCAGAACTATCAATCACCACCAACGGATAGTTATGCGCTTGCAGCAGTTGGACCACTTTTTTACCCACCCGTCCATACCCACAAACCACCACGCGATCGGGCAAAGGACTCTCCTCTGAAGCGGCCCTCGGTCCACTGGTATCCTCAAAAAATCGAGCCAACCCCCCCTGATTCTCAGCCCAATCCAGCAATTTCGGCACCAGTCGCAACACAAATGGCGTCACCACCAGAGTCACCGCCGTCGTGCCTAAAATCAACAGATACACCGGACGAGACACCAACCCCGTCGCCAGTCCCTGGGCCGTCAACACAAAGGAAAATTCCCCAATTTGCGCCAGTCCCAACCCCACAATCAAGGCCGTTCTCAAGGGATAGCCAAAGCTGGTCACAATCGGGGTGATAATTAAAAATTTGCCCACAAACACCAAACAGACTAACCCCAGAATCAGTTCCAGATTCTGCCAGAGAAACACCGGGTCAATCAGCATTCCCACAGACACAAAAAACAGGGCCGCCAAAATATCTCGCAGGGGTTCGACATAAGTCAGGGTTTGGTCCGCATATTCCACCTCAGAAATCATCAACCCGGCGACGAAGGCCCCCATTTCAATGGAAAAACCCAGGTAGTAGGTGACTAAGGCAATTCCCAAACATAAGGCAATCACCCCGAGTAAAAACAGTTCTTGACTCTCCGTTTTAGCCAGAAACCTCAGCAACTGGGGAACGAGGAATAACCCCACCGCTACTGCTGCCACGGCAAACAGGCCAATTCGCACCACCGCAGAAATCACCGCAATCCCGATCGCCTCCGGGGGTTCGTTTAGGGCCGGTAACACCGCTAACATGAATCCCAAGGCTAAATCTTGCACCACCAAAATCCCCAGCATCACCTGACCATGTAAGGTGGGGAGTTCATTGCGTTCCATCAAACATTTCAGGACCACTGCGGTGGAGGAGAGGGAGAGAATGGCCCCTAAGAAGACGCCCTGAGACCAAGAGGTACACCACCCCATCACCAGAGAAACGAAGGTCGTCACGGCGATGGTGAGGACAATCTGGAGGGTGCCACCGCCGAGACTAATCCCTTTGACTTTTTTAAGTTCTGCAAAGGAAAACTCAACTCCTAGGGCAAATAACAGTAAGGCGACGCCAAATTGAGCCAGGGTTTCGACTTGAATCAGTTCTTTGATCCATCCCAAACCGGCAGGACCGACGATAATTCCCCCGAGTAAATAGCCCAGAATAGCCGGTTGACCGAGGAGGGACGCGAATAAACCACCACTAGCAGCAGCGGCCAGCATCGTTACTAAGTCAAGGATGAGTCTAAAGTCTTCTTGCACGGGTGTTTGTCAAAAATGAGAGAAATGTTACAGGTTATAACAATTCAGCATAACGATTTTTGTGGGGAAGCATGAGGGAGATGGGGGAGATGGGAGAGATGGGGGAGATGGGGAGGATGGGGAAGCATGAGGGATGATGGGGGAAACGACTGAAGTCGTTACTACGAACTAAGGGGATTGCAAAATATAAATCATCCCAACGTTCGTAGTGACTCCTTCAGGAGTCATCTTTAAACTGAGATCTTGCACCTGTTGCAACACCCGGCGGGGGTTCAAACCCCCGCCTAACAGCTAAAGTCGGTTGAAACCGACTGAAAACACCACTGTATCAGACTTGCAGTCGGTTTTTAACCGACTTTAGCTATGAGGCGGGGGATTTATCCCCCGCCGGTGTTGAGAATGGTGCAAGATCTCAGTTTAAAGAAACCCCTGAAGGGGTTACTACGAACGTTTTGCGGGTTTTATTTTTGGGAGTTCCCTAAGAGAACGACTGAAGTCGTTACTACGAACTAAGAGAACGACTGAAGTCGTTACTACGAACTAAGAGAACGCCTGAAGGCGTTACTACGAACTTCTCCCCCATCTCCCCAAAAACGGCGTGATAAAATGTGGAACTTAACGCGATCGCCCGTAAGTCTATCTAGCCCGATTAAAACAGACGAATAGAAGAATCATGACTCACCTGCATAGCTCAAATCCGATCGCCCCAGGGATGCTGGGTTGGCTGTTAAAAGGGGCTAATCCCTGGCTGAAACAACAGGTCAAAACCAAAACGGCCCCGGTGATCGGATTGACGGTTTCGGTACTCTTAGCTTTTGCCAACTCGGTGCAAGCGTTACAAGTCCAGGTGAAACCTGAGAATCCGCAACTGGGGGATACCCTCTCCGTGGTGATTTCCACTGACGCCTCAGATTCAGCGACGCCCACGGTGATGTCTCCCGATGGTCCCGTTCCCGCTTTTCCCATTGGGGGCAATCGGTATCGGGCGATGATCCCCACGACGCCTTTAAGTGAAGCGGGACGATGGGAGATTCGGGTGGAAGGGGATGCTCAAACCCGCAATATTGCCGTGTGGGTGCGCGATCGCCAGTTTCTGACTCAATCGATTTGGCTACCCCCGGGTAAAGATGATCTCGAAGGGACCGATTTGGAATTTGATCGCGTAGATGAATTTAAAAAACTGGTGACTCCCGAGAAATTCTGGAATGGGGCGTTTTTACGCCCCAATCACGGACCGATTACCACAATTTACGGGGTCCGTCGGTATTACAATGGGGTCTTTGCCAATAACTATTACCATCGCGGTGTAGACTATGCCGGACCCCAGGGTTCTCCGGTGGTGGCTCCTGCTGCCGGTCGAATCGCTTTGGTGGGACGGGAATCGCAAGGGTTTGAAATTCATGGAGACACGGTGGGGATCGATCATGGTCAGGGTGTGACTTCCCTTTATTTGCATCTGAGTCGGATTGATGTCCAGGAAGGCGATATGGTGCAGGCGGGTCAAGTCATTGGTGCAGTTGGGACAACCGGCGCTTCGACCGGACCTCACCTACACTGGGGATTATACGTTCATGGACAATCCATCGATCCGGTGCCCTGGCGATATGAGGGAGTAGAATAACTCTGATTAGGCATTGAGTACAGTCAAGCCGCCCTGACTAGGGATATCCTGGAGTTGTCTGGAGGTAGAGCTAGGTTGGGGCGGATTGTAGGGCAAGATCTGTGCAGGGTTGTCCTGGCGATCGCAGAGTTGTCTATGAGGCGATCGCCCCTTGAAACTCTTGGATCAACTGAAAAAAGTGCCGTGGAGCAGAACGAGGCAGTATGAGTATAGAAAAAATCGTAGAACAGGCACTACAAGATGGTTATCTAACGCCAGCAATGGAAGCTGAGGTGGGCAGAATTTGTAACACCGCCTCAGAACTGTCTATTGAAGAGTACATGGCTTTGGATCGCCTGATGGGGTCGCTGTTAACTGGAGAAGTGGTGGTTTTACCACGGAAGCAGTTTATTAATGTCATGGAAGAGTTGGTGCTCTCGGAGGCGATCGCCCGGGTTGCCGAAATTGAGGCAACAAGCGATCGGACTCTGGATGTGGGCGATATTGCCGCTTATGCACTCAACCGACTTCCTCCCCTTTATGCCACCACGGAGGAAGGCGCAAACTATCAACGGGTTCGAGCCAAGGATGAACTGCAAGAGCTCATCTCCAAACAAGTCGAGGAGGCGATCGCCCGGTATCTGGACCGCCCAGAATTCCCCGGGAGAGTCGCCTTGGGTAAAAGTTCGGGCAAAGAAATGCTCACTCAAGTTAACAGCATCCTTCAGTCCTACGCGACTATCTTTGAATCTCAACCCAATACCCCTACTTAACAGGAACCGAATCCCACCGCACTCCATGCGCTCTGTTCGGATTCGGTTAGACTGTTTTTCTTGGGTTGGGGTTGCCAAAATTTACCCCGGGAGGGGAACTGTTTTAATCTGGCAATCAAGACGCTCCGTTTAGGGGCGTCTTTCGTTTTCACGGTTTATACCAAATCCGGTTGTTAAAAGTCGGTTTTCGCTTTGAGCCCGCGCAGGCGGGCTTCGTCCGTGTAACCCCACCCTTTAGGGTGCGGGTTTTTACAGACCTTGAGCAACCGGATTCCGTATTATTCCCCTCCCCTCACCCAGGGGTCTCATCCAGAATCCGGTTGTCAAAACCCTCGGGTTTCTGCAAAGCGCTAACCCACCGGATTTTCTCCCCAATCTGAGGATGACATCCCGTCAGGACTCTCTAGGGAGTTGATGAATCGGAATCTGCATCACAAATTCTGCGCCTTTTCCCGGTGAGGAATAGCAAAGTAACAGTCCTTTATGTTGATTTACCACCACTTGATAGCTAATGGATAGACCCAATCCCGTGCCACTGCCGACGGGTTTTGTGGTGAAAAATGGGTCAAATAACTGAGGTTGTAAGGACTCCGGAATTCCTGGACCATTGTCCGCAATCCGAATGGCGATCGCCTCATCCTCCATTTGCTCCGTGGTAATCTGAATCCGCAGCATCGGCAGGGTTGAGGTTTGAAGGGAGGCAGGGGTTTCAGAACACTGCATCCCGACCTCTTTTAAAGCATCGATCGCATTATTCAGCAGGTGCATCAACACTTGGTTCATTTGACTGGCATAACAGGTCACTTTCGGCAGATTCCCATAAGTTTTAAGCACCTCAATTCCGGGAAGATGTTCTTCCGGTTCCAGGCGGTGTTTTAACAGCAACAAGGTACTGTCAATTCCCTCATGAATATCCACCGGCTTCATCTGTGCCTCATCTAATCGGGAGAAGTTACGCAAAGAAATCACCAGTTCGCGAATTCGCTCGGTTCCATGTCGCATGGACTTGAGGATATGATTCAAGTCATTTTGAACAAACTCTACATCAATTTTATCCATCCAGTCTTGAATCGCCGGGAGTTTCTCATAATTTTTCTCATAAAGATGCATCAGTTCCAGGATTTCTGATACATATTGGCTGATACAAGGAATGTTGCCATAAATAAAGTTGACCGGGTTATTAATTTCATGAGCAATCCCAGCCACGAGATGACCCAGGGAGACCATTTTTTCATTTTGCACCAGTTGCGCTTGGGCTTGTTTGAGGTTCTGGAGAGCCTGTTCGATTTGCTGCTTTTGCGATCGCAACAACGCTTCATTTTGCAGGCGCAGGGCTTCCGCTTGCTTCCGTTCCGAAATATCCCGGACGATCGCCAGCACTTCATTCGAGCCACTTTTGACAAACCGTGCTTCATACCCCTGCCACTTGCCCTCGACCTGCTGCACGAACTCCCCAATTTTAATATCGGAAGTCAACAGGACTTCATTGACATAATGCATCATCCAAAAGGCCAAATCGTCGGTCCAAATCTCCGCCAAATTTTTTCCCATCCAATCTCGTTCTAGGCTCACGGAATCCCGAATTGCACATTGATGAAAATGCCGGTTCCATCTTCCCTTAACCGCTAAATATGACCCTTCGGGTTCGGCGGTTTCTCCCCCCGGGGTCTCATGAATAATGGGGGGAGAAATCCGATAATCCAACAAAGTTCCATCCGCACTTAACCGCAGCATTAGATCGGGAATGGCATTGAGGAGGGCGAGATTTTGGGCTTCACTAAATTCTAAAGCAGTTTTGGCTTTTTTATGTTCCTGAATTTCCGTAGCTAAAGTTATATTTTGCTCTTGAATTTTAAGCTGGATAAACCTCAAATTTAACTGATTTTTAACCCGCAAGAGAACCTCAGCGGACTGAAAAGGCTTCGTAATATAATCTAATCCCCCTATTTCAAATGCCTTTACTTTATCGAGAACATCATCTAAAGCACTGATAAAAATAACGGGAATATCGCAGGTTTCAGGATTAGATTTTAAATGCTTGCAGACTTCATACCCATTCATTTGAGGCATATTAATATCAAGCAAAATCAAGTCTGGTTCTAGTTGTTTGGAGGCCCTGAGCGCGACTTCTCCATTCAAAGCTTTGCCCACCTGGTATCCTTGGTCGGATAAAATTGCTGACAAAACGTGCAAGTTATCTGGCATATCATCAACCACTAAAATTTTAGCAACATAATCACCGGAATGATTGGAGTCCATAATTAACGTGACCTAAGCGTTAAATCTAATATAGCAATCCTAAATCAGTTGTGGAAGACGTCGGCGGCCCCCAACCGTCGGCGGCCCAGCCCTTCGACCCCCTTCGACGTAGCTCAGGACAGGCTTCGGCCCTTCGACGTAGCTCAGGACATGCTTCGCTCAGGACAGGCTTAGCTCAGGGGGAGAGGGGACATCGGGTGAGGTACAAATCATTTAGGAATGCTATAGCCCTGTCAAGGGGAGAATCCTAGCCCTGTATGACTTATGGACTGGTTTGATGCCGATTGATTTTTTTGGCCTCATGAGTGACCAGCGAGGACTTAGACAGAACTTTTCATTGTACTTTTTACAGTCCAGTAATCCAGCCCAAACCCGATCGCTGCTATTCCCCAGAACCCAAATAATAACCAATCGCCCCATCGCACATATAAGGTTTGAGTTTGGCGTCGGTAAATGGTATCGGTATGAATTTGATAGATATTCTGTTCAGAAATCCAGAGGGTTTTGCCTTGGGGATTGACGATCGCCGAATAACCTGTATTGGTTGCACGAACTGCCCAGCGATCGGTTTCGATCGCCCGCATTACGTCTTGAGCATGATGTTGCTCCATCATGGTTGCGGTATAATGAGCATCATTCGACGCACTCAGGATAAACTCCCCTCCGCCTGCGGCTTGTCGTCGAAACAGTTCAGAAAAGGCAGAATCATAACAAATCCCGGCGATCGCTCGTCCGAAGGGTGTATCAAAAACTTGGTCCTGTCTACCCGCCACTAACCGCGCCTCTAACGGCGATAACCTGGAGACGATTTTACCAAAAATTTCCTCAAATGGAATATATTCTCCCAAGGGAACCAGCTTGGTTTTATCGTACCGGCTAAAGGTTTCTCCATTGGGAGTTACGGTGATTAAACTATTGGTAAAATTGCCCTCTCCACTCCCAAAGGTTCCCACCCAAGCAACGGCATTATAATCAAGAATAGTTTGATAAAAGGAACTGTAACGGATATTTTCTGGCGTCCATAAATAGGGAAATGCAGTTTCCGGAATCAAGATGCCATCCACTCCCGCCTCGGCTAACTGTTGATACCCTGTCGTATATCCCTCCAAGGCGCGACGCCATCCTTGGGAATCAAACTTAATCTCATTGGGAATATTCCCTTGAATGATGCCAACGGTTAAGGCAGTTTCTGGAGATTGGGTCAGAGGACGATTGTAGAGAGCCAATCCAATTCCATGTAAAATCAGCAATAAAATAATCGGAGAAGCGAATAATAACCCTCGGGTTTTGTTGGCATATTTCGGGGCAGAAGTTAAGGACAGGATGGCTTCGGCAATCAACCCGTTGACGATAACGATCGCCCCGGTAATGGTAGTCGGACCGGATAGTTGTCCCAGGTGCAAAATAACTAAGTTTTGGTGACTTTGGGTATAGGCGAGGGCGGTCCACCAGAGATTTCCGGCACTCCATAAGGCTTCTAAACTACACCAAACGGCAGTTGCGATCGCCACCCGGACCCAGGGAGAGAGAGGATGTCCAGAAACCTCTGTAAATAGGCGAGTTATTGCGGTTAGGATGATGGCCCAAAGGGTGACTAATGCCGCACCCCAGAGGGTGATAAAGGTCCAACAAAATGAGGCGATCGCCAAACTTGCCAGCCAAGGAACCCCCAACCAAGTCATCGGATGAATTCCGGTAATCCAAAATAAGGCGATGCCGTGATATCCGATTCCCCATAACAAGGGCAATCCTAAAAATTTCCATTGCCAGATGCGCTGAGTTTGTAAGGGCTTTTCTCCCGTTTTGACCAGAAGAATCCACAGGGGAACTAAGGCAATCCAAGCCAAGGGCCAAGCATTAAAGGGGGCCGGAGTTAATCCCATCAAAATACCCCCGAATAAAGCGGCAGCTAATCTCCAGAAATTGTTTGATTTTAAAGCCAGTTTGAGAGTGTTTAACACGGTTATTTGTTTTGAATTATGTTTTTTGATAATACGAATTAGGGGATTGCAAAATATAAATCATCCAACGGTTCAACTGAAAGGAAGGTATTTGTAGGGGCGCAATGCTTGCGCCCCAGGGGCGCAAGCATTGCGCCCCTACATTGACGGGGCTACTCCGTTGAGCCGTCACTACGAACGAACGTTTTGGAGATTTTATTTTTTGGAGTTCCCTTAGTTATAAAGAAAGCGAGCCGGATGCTCGCTTTTTCTATTACAAAATCATGGTAATTTGCTACAACTGGCAGGGTAAAAAACTTGCCAGTTGTGGCAAGTTTTAACGGTTCAGAGGGATTTAATTTTCCTCTTCGGTACCGTCGTCGGGGATGAGGTCATTGTCCGCATCAGATGAGGTGATTACATCAACTCCAGCTTCCATTTCTATCTCGATCGCGCTGTCGGTGGTGAGGTCATCTTCTTCACCGGATGCGGGAACTAAGGCAACTCCAGCGATCGCATCGGAGGAATCGAGACGCTGAACTCGCACCCCTCGGGCCGATCGCGATTGAGAAGAAATCGCCTTACTCGCCTGCCGAATGATAATCCCGCGATTGGTCACAATCATCAATTCATCATCTTCATTGACGATTCGCAAGGCCGCGAGACGGTCTTTTTCATTGCGGAATTTAATCGCACAAACGCCTTTTCCGGCCCGTCGTTGGAGGCGGAATTGCGTCACCGGAACCCGTTTGCCAAACCCGCAGGTGGTAATCACCAAGGCCCAAGGACCCGGATAGGAAGAGGTTTCGGCAATGTTCTCTTCTTCCCCTTCTGTCCCCTCGGTGTGCAGATCCGTTTCTTCCTGTTCGAGTTCGATATCGAGTTCTACATCGAGTTCTACATCGAGTTCTACATCGAGTTCGAGGTTTTCATCCTCGATCGCCTCCTGCATTGCAGCAGTCACTTGGGAGGGAAGCACATCCATGCTAATAATATTGTCCCCTTTACGGAGGTTCATGGATTTCACCCCTCGGGTGGCCCGACCGAGAGGACGCAGTTGTTTATGATCCGCTTTGAAATGAATCGCCATTCCCTTCGCAGAACCGATGATAATTGTATCTTCTGGTCGCGATTTCCGGACCCAACGCAATTCGTCGCCTTCGGATAAAGAGATAGCAATTAATCCATTGGCGCGGATATTGGAAAAGGCAGAGAGGGCAGTTTTTTTAATGTAACCGCCTTTCGTGAGCATCACTAAATATTCATCATCGGAGAATTCTTCCACCGAGACAAGAGACGTGATTTTTTCATTAAAGGGAATCGGCAACATTTGAGTAATTGCCATGCCTCGGGCGGTGCGAGACCCGGTGGGAATTTGATAGGCATTCAGGCAATAGACTACCCCGCGATCGCTGAAGAACAAAATGGCATCATGGTCGCGACAGGTTAAGAAATGGGCAATCCCATCATCCTCTTTAATCTTCGCCCCAGATTTGCCTCGGGTGGCTCGACTTTGCGCCTCGAAGGTATTCACCGGCATCCGCTTGATATACCCTTGTTCCGTAATCATCACCAGGGCTTTTTCATTGGCGATTAAGTCGGTGACATCGATTTCACCTTCGGCGTGTTCGATGACGGTGCGACGGGGGGTGGAAAACCGAGTTTTGAGTTCTGCCGCTTCGTTTTCAATGATTTCTAAAACCCGTTCCCGCCTTGCCAAAATATCCCGCAAATCGGTAATCGTCAGTTGCAGGTCGTCGTGTTCTTGGTGAATTTTGTCGGCTTCTAAGGCGGTTAAGCGGCGCAATTGCATTTGCAGAATCGCATCGGCTTGGACTTCAGAAAATTCATAATTGGCGATTAATTCTTGTTTGGCACTGGGGGTATCCGCTGCCCGTCGAATTAGCGCAATAATGCTATCTAAATTCTCTAGGGCAATTAATAATCCCTGTAACAGGTGGTCCCGTTCTTCGGCTTTTCGCAGTTCATAGCGCGTCCGGCGTTCGATGGTTTCGATGCGGAATTCTAGGAAGACGGTGAGGAACTGTCTGAGGGTGAGTAACTGCGGTTCGCTGTTGACCAGCGCCAGCATATTGGCTCCGAAATTGGCCTGTAAGGGGGTTTGTTTGTACAGGTTATTGAGGACGACGCGGGGGTAGGCATCGCGCTTGAGTTCGATGACGATTCGCATCCCGTCGCGATCGCTCTCATCCCGGATATCAGAGATACCTTCGAGACGCTTCTCATTCACCATTTCGGCGATGCGTTCAATCATCGATGCCTTATTGGTTTGGTAAGGCAACTCGGTAATCACGATCGCGTCTTTGTCGGGACGTCCGCGATGTTCGATGGTTTCAATGGCAGCCACGCCGCGCATGGTAATCGAACCCCGTCCGGTGGTATAGGCTTCCCGGATGCTGGTGACGCCTAGAATTTGGCCCCCCGTGGGAAAATCGGGGCCCGGGATATATTGCATCAACTCAACATCGGTAATCTCCGGATTGTGGATCAGCGCCACTAATCCATCCATGAGTTCTCCCAAGTTGTGGGGAGGAATGTTGGTTGCCATCCCCACGGCGATGCCAGAGGACCCGTTGAGTAAGAGTTGGGGGACGCGGGTGGGTAGGACAATCGGTTCTTGCTGCGATCCATCGAAGTTATCAATGAAATCGACGGTTTCTTGGTCGATATCCCGCAACATGGCATCCATGCTCAGGGACTGGAGACGACATTCCGTATAACGCATGGCTGCCGGAGGGTCGTTGTCAATGGAGCCAAAGTTGCCGTGACCATTGATCAGGGGCGATCGCATGGAAAAATCTTGGGCCATCCGCACCAAGGCATCGTAAACCGCTGTATCCCCGTGTGGATGGTACTTACCGAGGACTTCCCCGACCACACGAGCGCATTTGCGAAAGGGGCGGTCTGGGGTCAAGCCCAACTCGTGCATGGCATAGAGAATCCGCCTGTGTACAGGCTTGAGACCATCCCTAGCATCTGGGAGCGCCCGACCCACGATCACGCTCATGGCGTATTCGAGGTAGGACTGTTGCATTTCATTCCGCAGATCCGTCGGGATTATCCGCTCCTGGGAGGTGGTCATAAGATGAAAAACTCCAAAAAAGTGAGACTAAATAACAATGAGCTACAGAACCGATTTGATGCTACCTCGCATCGAAATATTGCTAAATTGTGATTAATATTTTAACATGGATTGACCTGATTCGGGCCAAAGCTGACGGCTTAAAATACCCTGATTTGTGGAGTGTTATTTGAGGGGGGATAATTATCAGTGGATTAGTCATTTGTCATGGGTCATTTGTCCTTTGTCATTTGTCCTTTGGATGGGGGAAGACCAAGGACCAATGACCAATGACCAATGACCAATGACCAATGACCAACAACCAAGGACAAATGACCAACAACCAAGGACAAATGACCCATGACAAATGACCAAGGACTGTTTTCTGTAATTTACTCGGAAGAATTTTTAGACCATGATACGGGGCGATCGCATCCGGAACGTCCTGCTCGGTTAACGGCCATTGTCGAAGCGTTAAAAGCCTTACCCTGGGCCAGTCGCCTGTCCTGGCACCTGCCGACACCGGGACATCATGCCTCGGTTCTATCGGCGATCCAGAAGGTTCATACGCCGCGCCATATTCACGAAATCGAAATGTTGGCTGAATGTGGGGGGGGCCGGTTAGACCTGGACACCCCGGTTTCTCGTTACAGTTACGAGGTGGCGCTGCTGGCGGTGAGTGCCTGGTTGGATGGAGTCGATCGCGTTTTGGAGACGGGGGAACCGGCGTTCGTGTTGGCGCGACCCCCGGGACATCATGCACAGAGCGATCGCGGCATGGGATTTTGCCTATTTTCCAATGCGGCGATCGCCGCCACCCATGCCTTAGAAAAGCATGGACTGCAACGGGTTGCCATCCTGGACTGGGACGTGCATCATGGCAATGGCACCCAGGAAATTGTCGAAAAAAATCCCCAAATTGCCTACTGTTCTCTCCATCAATACCCCTGCTATCCCGGGACCGGCGCAGCGGATGAAACCGGCCCTTATGATAACATCCTCAATCTTCCTGTCCCCGCAGGCAGTACCCTCGCCGAATATCAGGTGTTGTTTGAGAAAAAGGTGATGCCATTTTTGAGGCGGTTTCAACCGGATTTGTTGCTGGTGAGCGCTGGATATGATGCCAATGCGGCAGACCCCTTAGCCCGAATCGACCTGCAACCGGACGATTACGGCATCCTCACCGATTATTGTTTGCAACTGACCCGCCGGATCGTCTTCGGATTGGAGGGAGGATATCACCTAGATGCCCTCAGTCAGTCCGTGATTGCCACCATTGCGCGCTGTCTGGAATTATCCTAGAACTTCTTGGCCTTTGGTTAAAGAGGGTGATGGTATCTTCCCTCTTTTCCCCCAGATTCACGAGTCTTTGCCGATTTTAATTTTCGGAACATCCAACCCGATCTCTGTCATCGCATCTCGCCATTTGTCGATCCGGGTTTGAATCCGGTCTCTATTTTTGGTAGAGGAGGTAATCGCTTCGCTAAAATCGGGGTCTTGACACACTTTTTTGAGTGCTTCAATAATCTCGGTTTTGCTGCTGCGAATGTCCTCGGAACTGACATAAGCAAACGAGAGCATGATTACATCATAAATAGCGCGGTTGATAGATTTTTCCCATCCCGTATCAGGATTATAGCGCCGGAAAGCTCCGTAATCAAAAATCGCGAACACATCATCAATGGTTTTTCTAAAGATTTCGCGATGATGCTCGATGGTTTCATCGTCAAAATGAATTCCCTGTTCTAGGTATTGATCCAGGAATTTCGATAAGGTGCCGCGATAGGCGATCGGGTCGAAAAAGAAGGCAAAAAAGCGCAAAATCATTTCGCAATCTTGCATTCGTTTATCGATATTCAGAACCCGGCGAGTTTTTTGGAAAACCTCATCCTCGGACAGTTCTAAAATTAAATCATTCAACTTGCCACGATAGACGCTGTTGCGGATTTCCTGAGCATTCAGGGGGACAAATCCCGTATTTAAGCGCTCAAAGACATCAAATTTAATATCCGGGTGGGATTCTTTGAGGATGACAATACAACGAATGGTCCGGGATAGGAGCAAGCGTTGGTAAGATACCTCAAGGTCTTCAAATTGTTTGCGGTTAATGTCGGGGAGTATTTTTAACGCCCGGAGGGGAAATTCATTATTGAGAAACCGATAAATCGCGGTCAACCGTTGTTGACCGTCAATGACGCTATAGGATCCATCATCTAATTCTGCAAAATAACAGACGGGAATGGGAACATTCAGCAGGAGAGATTCGATCAACCGACTGCATTTGGTTTGGTCCCAAACTTGCCGACGCTGAAATTTATCCGCCAAAACCAGAGTCTGGTCATCAATCTGAGCTTTGAGCGATCGGATCACAAAGTCATAAGGATGCGTGACGAGCTTTCTATCCTTCACCGGGATAGTCAGTTCCTCCTCTAACTCTTCTTCATCTTCCTCTTCAAATTGATCCTCAAGTAGTTCCTGGCTATCTTCAACTTGAGTGCCAAGACCGTCTTCTAGCATTGCCTCCCTCCTTATTCTCTGCATCGCTTGCTTTCTCCTGCCCTACAAGTATCTTTCTCTTTACTTCAAGACTGTTTGGCTCTCCGGGGATTGAACCGGCAAGACCCACGGTTGACTGTGGCAAGCTTGTTTTTACAGTGTAACAGTTAGCTGAACTCCAGGCGTGAGTTGAGTCTAGGTTTGGGAGGGATGGAGGAAGGGGTGAACCAGTTGCTTGGCAAGAGGGAGTACAGATGTAGGGTAGGCAATCCCTACCCTACTCTATATTTAGGCTCTAGCTTGACTCGCGTCCGTAGACTTCTTCCAGAATTCCAAAAAGCCTCCCTTTTTTAAAAGCCCCCCTTTTTAAGGGGGGTTGGGGGGATCGATCCCGAATGGAAGCAAGAGGGTCTAGTCGGAATCCCGGAAAGAGCGGGATTGAATTGCCAAAATTGTGCTATTGAAACCCAGTGCTTCCGGTGGGATGAGTGAGTCCGGTTAGCTGGATCCCAACATCACCAGGGAACAGGAAAGCTCCTGGATAACAGTTGTGGTGACATCATCAACCTCTAATCCGGACATGGTGCGCCGTCTTATCCCTTGGAGAATCACTAAATCATAGCCGATCGCCTCGTTGAGAATTGCCCCCGGGATATCATCATTCGGCGCAATCACAATCTGAATTTGTGTCGGATTGCTCGGCGCTAATTCCGTAATTAAGGCCGAAAGTTGAGCTTGGATGCGAGCATTCACCTCTTCCGGGGTGCGCCGATCGCAAACATGGAATAAGGTCACCTGTCCCCCATTAATCTGGGCTAAACTATAGGCAAACCGCACGGAAAACACCGCCCGCGCTACAAGATTATCCACCAACACTAAAATTCGTTTCATTTGCAGGGGTGAACCGCGCAGGCGCGTCACCGCTACGGGACAATGCGCCGTCCATAAGAGGCGATCGATCACGTTGCCAAATAATCTCGCCCTCAGGGTGGTGGTTTCCCCCCATCCCATCACAATTAAACTGGCTTTTTGCTCTCGACTGGCATGAGCAATTCCTTGGGCAATATCATCATCAATCCGCACTGCTGGTTCGGCTTTGACCCCAAATTCTTGAGAGAGTTGCACCGCTGCGGCGACTAACTTCTCGCTGCGAACCAGGGCGGCATCCACTGCTGAGGCGTCCATCTGTGCCATCACCCGGGCGATCGACAAAGGAACGATTCGGCCCTCTTCCTGGCGCACCAGCAACGCCGCCATTTCCACTAAATTCCTTTCGGTTTCTGGGTTATAAACCGGCACAATCACCGTAAATGGACCAGTCGGCTGATTCCCTTCACCAAAAGGCGTTTTCACCGCCTCAAAATTAGTCGTCGGTGGGGTCAAACTGGCTGCCGCCCGTGCTGTTAAAAATGGCCCTAAAGTCGCGGTGACTAACATCATCACAATCACCGTATTCAGGACTTCCTCACTCAACAAGCGCTCTCCTAAAGGGTTTAAGGCGTTATATCCCACAATCGTTGCCGCCAGGGTGGCCGCCACTTGAGGAATAGACAGGGACCAAATTGCCAGAGTCTCGGCACGAGTGTAGCGATACAGCAGTTGAGTTAATAATGCTGCGACTAATTTGCTGATTAAGAGTCCTGAAATAATCGCCAGGGTCAACCAAAATGAAGTCAGGGTTACGATAAAAGCGGGGATGTCAATTAATAGCCCTAAATTCACCATAAAAATGGGAATAAATAGGACACTTCCGACAAACACGACCTTTTCTTTCACCGGACCGGAACCCATTGCGCCATTCACGGCCATTCCGGCTAAAAATGCCCCAACAATTTTTTCAACACCAATGATTTGAGCGCCAACTGCGGCCAAGAAAACTGCCAGCAAGACAAACAAAAATTGGTTGCCTTCTTCATCTCCAGACCGCCGAAAAAATTCCCGTCCCGCCCAGTCAAACCCAAACAGCACAATGCCGGTATAAAGGGTTAACAGGACGAGCATGATTGCCAAATTTAGGAGACTAAAACTCCCAGCATGAACGCTCACGCAGACCGCCAAGACCAACAAAGCCGGAATATTGGTAAAAATGGTTCCGCCAATGGTCACCATCACCGCCTCATTTCCCATCAATCCCAATCGACTCAAAATCGGGTAACCGAGGGGAGTATGAGAGGACAGCAACGACCCAATTAATAGGGAAGCATTCCAACTAAATCCAAAGAATCGAGCAATAATTGTTCCGGTAATCAGGGGAAGGAAAAAGGTAATACTTCCAAATCCAATGGAGCGATTTTTTACCTTTTGAAACTCGGTCATATCCATTTCCAGACCGGCGACAAACATCAGGTAAACTACCCCGATGTCGGACAGGAGTTTCATGGTTTCCGATTCCGGCTGTAAAAGCTGCAATCCATTGGGTCCAAAGGCTACCCCAGCCGCCAAGAGGCCAATTAATCCGGGCAGTTGTAGGCGTTCAAAGAAAATTGGCACGACTAAAATAACGGCCAACAGAACGGCAAAGGCAAAGATGGGTTCGTTCTTCAAAAAGCCGAGGGCGAGTTCCATGCAGGTAGGAGACTGAATTTTTTTTATTCTATCTCAGGGTTCGCGGATTTTACATCTGGGCGATCGCCTAGAGAAGTCCTTGCAGCAGTTGTGGAAGACCCTCACCCCCAACCCCTCTCCCAAAGCGGGAGAGGGGTTGGGGGTGAGGCACAAATCATTTAGGACTGCTATAAATAGGTCCGGTACTTTCATCCCGGGAAAAAGCCCGAGGAAATCGTGATTTAGACTACAATCTTTGACCCGATTAAGGGCGAGAATTCCCAGACTGCTGGGGCGGGTTTATCCGGTTATTTATGACGGGTCCAATGCTAACTGTTCGATCGCCGTTACAGTCCGCTCTAATTCCGCAAATAACCAAGGATTAACCCCTGTGGGACGAAAGGCTTCCACCAAGGCGCGATAATACCAGAGTGTGCCGGTTTTACCCCCCTTAAAACGGTCCCAGACTGTCTCTCCCATTGCCCGATAATCCTGAAGAATTGACCGGGAATTGTGCAATTTATCCGAGGCACTCACCAACAGGACCGAGGGGGAAGCCGTGGGAAGATGGGACAGATAGAGTTCTTTGCGCTCTCTCCAAGGGGGTTTTGGGGTAGCGTCGGCGTCGGTGCAAGCCTCTACGATTGTCGCTACGGCATCTCCAAAGCGACGGCGAATTTCTGCCCCGGTAGCGGCCCCCCCTTGGTCCTCGATCGCATCATGGAGTAACGCGGCGATCGCCTGATCTTCATTGGCCCCATATTCTAGGGCAATACTGGTTACCCCCAGTAAATGAGCCACATAAGGCACCCCCGAACCCTTGCGCTGTTGGTGCGCGTGGAGTTGTGCCGCAAAGGTTAAAGCCTGATTAAAGCGGTTTGATAACATCTGTGTTCTTTCCAAACGACCGAGTTAGGATACGCTGGATTTTAACAGGTTCACGACTGACCCAGGGCAACCCAGAAACTGGGTTTTTCGGTGAATGGACTGAAAAATCCCGGATGGGTTGCCCATACCTAGAGTTACTAAAACAATCAACCCCAATTTTCACGGACCCGTTAAATTATGATAGAAAGATGTGAGGCAAAATGCTACGGATGAGTCTAGGGACTTTTCCTGGATCAAGGTCAAAATTAGGTTCAATTTAGGCTAAACTAAACCCATTCCCCTGGTGAGTGGACTTCAGTCAAAATTCCCCCTGGAGTCATCCTTCTGCTAAAAAAAAGCACCGGACCCTTAAGAATCAATCGCCGCTTTCGACTAGATTGCAGTTATTATGGAACAACAACAGCCCATTGATGTAGCGGCTTACAACGAACGCTCCCTAAATACCCTATCGAGGGCGATCGCTTTGTCTGCCGAACAATTTGCCATCATTTTGGTGCGGTGCAATTATCGGCATTTGCAAACAGAAATGCTGCAACGACTGCGGGAACGATGTCCGGTTTCGGTGGCCGAAATCCATTTACCCCCCTTAAGTACCACCTTATTTGGTAAAATGATTGAGGAATTTGGGGAATTGCCCTCACTCCCTGGGGTGATGGTTCTAGGATTAGAATCCGCCGTGGCGATCGATGAATTATTAATTTCCATTGATTTAGTTCGGGACGAATTTCGCAAACAGTTTCCCTTCCCATTAATCCTCTGGGTTACGGACGATTTGCTGCATCGCATCACGCAATTTGCCCCAAATTTTAAAAGTTGGGCGGGACCCTCCATTAAATTTGAAATTCCCACCCCTAAACTCATCCAACGCTTGCGCCAAACCGCCGAAAGTTTATTTAACTGCATCCTAGAAGCCGGGGCGGACCAACTGCAAGTTGGCGCTGCTATTGAACTATTAACCCACACCCATCGCCAGGAAATCGCCTGTGCAATTAAGGATATTGAGCGGGCGGGGGAGAGTTTGGACCCCTATTTACAAGCCTGTTTAGATTTCGTGCGGGGTTGGAATGCCTACAGTCATGATGAACTCACAACCGCCCGCGAATTTTACCAACGCAGTCTCGCCTTTTGGGAAAAAGCCGTCCCCACAATCCCCGCTTCAGGGAATCCACCAGAGGAAAACTCTACTCCCAATTTAGAACGCTATGGCTGTTTGCTGTTTTATCTGGGTGCTTGCTGGCATCGGGAAGCCCTCTTACATCGAGGCGTAGCTACAGCAGCCTACCGGCAAGCGCGAGACTATTTTCAGCAATGTGTCGCCATCTACCAACAAGCCGATCGCCGGGATTTGATGGCAAAATTTATCAATGCCCTGGGGGAAGTGCTGCAAAAACTCCGGGACCGCGATGGATTGGAAGAGGTGGCATCGATCGCCACTCAACTGCATCAACAATATCCCGACCCGATCGCGGAGGCACAGGATTGCGGCTATTGGGGGGAAGTGGCCCTCTGGAACTCCCAATGGGCGATCGCCAAGCAGTCCGCCTTAAATGCCCTCCAGATTCTGGAATCCTACCGCACCAAGACTCTCACCCCGGAAAAACGCAGTTTCCTAGAATGGTCCGCCCAGTATCATCGCGGCTGGTATTTATTATTATTAGGGAGAGCCCTGTCGGCACTCAGTGAGAGTTCCCAAGCCATTGCCACCCTAGAAGAAGCCAAATCCGAAGCCCAACCGGAATGTAATCCTCGATTATACAGTGAAATCCTCTGGGAATTGCGATCGCTGTACTTCAATCGAGGCGATCGCCTCACCGCCTTTGCCCTGAAACAGGAACTCTACGCCCTGGAACATCAGTATGGATTACGCGCTTTCATTGGTGCCCAACCCCTGCAACCCCAACTCCACCCCCTGAATCCCACCCAACTGCTGCATCTCGGCATTGGCGATCGGCCCTTTCCCCGGAAACGCTATGCCGGGGAAAGTCTCACGGGACGAGAATCTGAAGTCGAATGTGCGATTACCCGAATTGGCCGTCCGGACTACAAACTTACCCTAATTCATGGTCCCGCAGGCGTCGGCAAATCCTCCCTCTTATCCGCTCAATTAGCCCCTGCCTTACATCAAAAACAAATCGGACTCCATTTGGCATTACCCCTGGTTATTTCTATTCAAGGGGATTGGTTTCCCGGCGCAGTTGAAGTTTTTAATCGTACTTTTGCTCAGATGGGATTACCCATTGTGGACACAACCGAGGAGCAAAATCGGATTCCCATGCTGCACACCCTCTGCGATCGCCTGGGAGGAAATGGCGATCGCAACATTTTAACCGCCCTACTGTTTGATGTGGATGCGGACTTATTTGATAGTGCCCATGAGTCACACCGCCACCTGTTTTATGAGTTTTTGCACGACTGCTTGAATGTTCCCTTTGTCAAGGCGATCGTCTGTTTACGGACGGAACATTTGGCTGATTTACTCGAAAACGAATCCCTGCGATCGCTAGAATTTATCAACCGAGAGACCCGGGAAAACTTGTGCTATCATTTGCAAGACTTATCCCTGGACACCGCTCACCGGGCCATGATGGGGTTAACAGAACAGGCGGAATATGCCCTAGAATCGGAACTGAGCGAGCAATTAGTCAAAGACTTAGCCCCTGGTACAGTGGCCGAAGTGCGAGGGCTGATGTTACAATTAGCAGGCACACAACTCGAAGCCGAACAGATTACTACCCTAGCCGAATATCAAGACTATGGCGGCAAAGCAGCCTTACTTCGACGAGGCATCCGAGAGGCGATTTCTGACTGTGGCGTAGAAAACATCCAAATCGCCCGATCCGCCCTCCAAACCCTCGCCAAACCGACTCCCGACTGTGAACAGTGCCCCACCATGCCCTATCCCTGCCGCAAAACCCTAGAAGAACTCACAACCGAACTCGGAAGCAGTCCCGAGAGATTACAAATAATCCTAGAAATATTAGTGCAGTCGGGCTTACTCTTCCGCCTATACGATACCCCAATCCCCCGCTATCAACTGGTGGATCAGGAGATTTGCCGGATGGTATGGCAGGGGTGATATGGAATCGGGTTTTTAGAAGAACCCTACACTCTCGGCGCGGACTAAGGGAAAACGGGCTTTTAAAAACTAGCCCTGTCAAGGTGGTAAATCGAATCCCGCCTCATCCGGGTTTCTTGTAGGGGCGTATTGCATACGCCCTCTTTATCCGCCAATGGAATCCCGCCTCATCCGGGTTTCTTGTAGGGGCGTATTGCATAAATGAGAGGGCGTATTGCATAAATGAGAGGGCGTATGCAATACGCCCCTACAAATACACCTTTACAGGGCTAGCTTTTAAAAACCAGTTTAGTATAAAAATAGGGTAAAAATGTGATACTATCCGAATCGCCTTTACAAATCTAACGGTTGCAGCAGCCCGATCGCATTACAGCCGATATAACCCACTGCCAAGGGGGATTTGTCCGATAACAACGCCAGAACGTTGTGCAAGGTTTGTGGTAGGGTCGCGCCATAGATTTGCCAGAGGTTCTCACGGAGTTGATTGATAATTTTATCGCCTGCAATATCATCGGTTCCGGGTCTAAAGAACATCAGCGATCGCCAGACTTTAAAATATCTAATATCATGACTCTGCACCACCCGTTGCATTTCCGCTGTGGCACGTTCGACTAATTCATCTTGGACTGTTTTCATCACCAGAGGTTGCAAGGTGAAGGCAGAAGACTCCTCCCCAAACCAGGATTCTAATAAGGAACGCCGCTCTAAATTGGCAATTCCTTCTAATAATGCTGCCGGATCGACTAACACTAAAAAATGGGTGTGCAGTCGGCAAAATGACACGGGTTCTTGCCAGATGGTTAACCAGTAGAGAATCTCTCGTTCTAAATCCGAGAGGCGTTCTAATTGTTGGTGCAACAGGGTTCGCAATCTATCGCCAACAATTAGGGTATTTTGATTCAAAAAGGCGGCGACATTTCCCCCAAATACCGTTTGAATCACCGGAGTCACGATTTTGAGGGCGAACGGATTGCCGCGATACAGTTGAATTAAGGCCGAAATTCCTAATTCTTTCCCGGTCAATCCTCGGGATTTTAACAAGTCTAAAGCAGCGGTATTTCGCAATCCGGAAAGGGTTAAACCCTGGCAATTTTTGCCTTCTAGGGAGACGATTTGAGCTTGTTCGCGAGTGGTAATCAGAATGCAGCTTTGATGCCGATCGCGACTTAAGATTTCGAGAAAATCACTGTATTCTGTCTCTAATTCCCGCGATTGTAAGACCGCTTCTAATCCATCTAAAATCAGCAGATAGCGCCGGTGTTTGAGATGGTGGAGTAATTGGGTTGTGCCTTTGGCAAGATTGGTGACAGAGGTTCCTTCTAAGGTGGAGAGGAGACTATCCAGGAGTGCTTCAACCGAGGGCGAATGGTGTAGCGATCGCCAGATTACCCCCTGGAATTGTAGTTGAATGGAGTCAGCAAATGCCAGAGCGAGGGCGGTTTTTCCGATGCCACCAATGCCGGAAATCAGGATGAGTTTAGCCGTGGGAATCCATTGTTCCAGTTGTGCCAATTCGCGATCGCGTCCGAAAAATGAGTCTAAATCTGGCGCTTCCTGCCAGTCTCGGATTGGCGGAGACTCGGGGATCGCGGGGTCAAAATCTGCTTCACAGGGTTCGGCGATCGCCTCCCAGTTGCTAATCCCCACGGCAGCACAAAGGGCGATGAAAATATCCCGTTGAATGCGATCGCCATGCCAAAATCGGCGTAAGGTGGCGCGGGAGGTATGAGCATCCTGCCACCATCGCGCTGTACTGGTTTTTGTCCAACCCAACCGCTTTCTAGCGCGATCGGCGACTGCCAATCCTTCCGTCGATGCCTTCAGCGACTTTGACATACTTCCGACCTATCGAAGGATAACATTAATCCGTTAATTTTAAGGGACAATTAATGATAAAAATCTACGGAGGTAAACACCCCCGTAGAATTCGTATTAAACGAGATTGTATGAGCCAATCACTTATGCCAGTCCCACTAACTTAGCACTTAGCTCCCACATCCGCTTACCATTATCATTATCCCGCGCTTGGGGAGAAACCCGTTGGACAAAAGATTTTCTATCTTTTTTCTGACGATTTCCCCAACTCCAATAAGCACCGGATTGTTTGTATTCCGGATCGGCAACCACATCCGCCACTCGTTCTCCCGCTAAATCCTGAGATACATATCCTTTGGTAATGTATTTTTGGAAGATGGGGAAGATTTTTTGAAATAGCGGATAATGGTTCCGGAATAATGGCGTTTCCGCAACACATCCGGGATAGAGAGAGGTGAACGCAATTCCGGTGGATTCGTGATAGCGTTCATGAAGTTCTCGCATGGTTAAGACGTTGCAGACTTTGCTATCTTTGTACGCCTTAACCGGTTCAAACTTCTTGCCGTCAATCATCGAGTGCGGCTCTTTGAAACCCTCGGCAAACCCTGTGAAATCCCCTAAATCTGGACGG
Source organism: Oscillatoria sp. (assembly GCA_011390515.1). GTDB lineage: Bacteria > Cyanobacteriota > Cyanobacteriia > Cyanobacteriales > Laspinemataceae > Laspinema. The sequence goes on along the minus strand of JAABSJ010000005.1, from coordinate 36,064 downwards.
GGTGGAATTTTGCCTCCGAGTTCATCGGGGTTGTGGGTGACGGTTCCCAGGATGACCATGCGCTTATCTGGCGCAGGCGATCGCTTCATATCCTCCAACATAATATTACAGAGGAGGAAATGACCCAGGTGATTTGTCGCGACACTGAGTTCATACCCTTCAGGACTCCGCAAGGGTTCCTTGATTAACGGCATATAAATAGCCGCATTACAGACCAAAGCATCCAGGGTCCTCCCCGTAGCGCGGAAGTCATTGATAAACTGACGCACGCTTTGTAAGGAGCCTAAATCGATATGGAGAATCGTGTAGCTGTCCGGAGACATTCCCACAGACTGGGCCGCTTTTTCAGCTTTGGCTAAATCCCGACAGGCCATGATCACGTGCCATCCTCGCTTCGCCAGGGCTTTCGCGCCGTATAACCCGACCCCGGAGGATGCGCCCGTGATGACGACCGTTGACTTTCGATCTTGTTCCATCGGTAGAGAAATGAGTTGACCGTTGTTGACTATCTCTAGGATCTCATAATAGCGATCGTGATGGTCAACTAAATTTTTTTTCAGGTCCTAGGGTCCCGGAGTCGGGGTCCCTATTGAAAATTCCCCAAGGGGTCATGACGAGTTGGCGGGTTGGCGCTGAGGTTCGGGAGATGCTGACTTCAACCCGGCGATCGCCACCCCAAAATCCCCTCCCTCAACTCCACACCCGTTGCAAATTCAACACAAACCCCGGTAACACCCCCTCCCCAGATAATTGTCTCGGATTCACCACAATTTCCACCCCTTGTCCCACCCGATAAATTTCTACCTGTTGCTGTTGCGGGTCAATTAACCACCCCAATTCTGTGCCATTGTCGAGATACTCCTGTAACTTGCTTTGCAGTTTTGCCAAACGGTCCGACTCGGACCGCAATTCAATCACAAAATCAGGAGATAAAGGCACAAATCCTTTCCGTTGCGCTGGGGTTAATGCTTGCCAACGTTCTCGACTCACCCAAGCGGCATCGGGAGAACGGTTGGCACCATTGGGGAGGGTAAATCCGGTGGAGGAGTCAAAGGCAATGCCATTTCCCCCTTCTTCCTCAATCCATTTGACCAAAAAATAGGCGATTCTGATATTGCGAGATCCCGTTTCGCCGCCAGTGGGGGGAGTCACGATTAATTCTCCTGTGGCAGTCCGTTCTAGTTTTAACTCAGGGTTAACAGCGGCGATCGCAGCAAATTGCGATGGAGTAACCTGAAGGTTCAGGTCCCGAGGTAATTGCAAGGTGACAGTTTCCGATTTTATGGGGGTGGCGATCATGGGTTATCATCCTCTACCGCTATGATTTGATTGTACCCATCATGAGCCATTAATTCAGAAACTTCAACAGGCCCTGGATGAGTCAAAAGGGTCAAGATCGGGCTGGATTGACAATGCGATCGCCACCCAAAAATCAACCCCCTCAACTCCAAACTCGGCGCAAATTCAACACAAAACCCGGTAACACCGTCTCCCCAGATAATTGACTCGGATTCACCACAATTTCCACCCCTTGTCCGGCGCGATAAATCTCCACCTGTTGCTGTTGCGGGTCAATTAACCATCCCAATTGTGTCCCATTGTCCATATACTCCTGTAACTTGCTTTGCAGTTTTGCCAAACTGTCCGACTCGGACCGCAATTCAATCACAAAATCAGGAGATAAAGGAACAAACCCTTTCTGTTGCGCTGGGGTTAATGCTTGCCAAGGTGCTCGACTCACCCAAGCCGCATCGGGAGAACGGTTGGCACCATTGGGAAGGGTAAATCCGGTGGAGGAATCAAAGGCTTCCCCGAGTTCTGGATGAGCTTCATACCAATTGCCAAGTTGAGTGCTAATGCGGAGATTACGCTTACCTGTTTCGCCTCCGGTGGGGAGATTCACAACTAATTCTCCTGTGGCAGTGCGTTCTAAGGTTAAATCAGGGTTGACAGCGGCGATCGCAGCAAATTGCTCTGGAGTAACCTGAAGGTGCAGGTCCCAGGGTAATTGCAAGGTGACGTTTTCCAATTTTATGGGGGTTGCGATCATGGTGGCTCATCCTCATCCCGCTTTGATTTGATTGTAATGGATTGGGAGTGGCTTGAGATATATTATTTTTTTACAGGATTTGATGAATCGTTTCGATAATCTCCTCAATAAAATCAACTGCTTCGGCGACTAAGACTGGATCAATATTTCGGCGACTGCCAATCCCATAAGTTGGATCAATGTCAGCTTCATGGGCGATTTGGTTCCGGCGATCGACTATTGCCTTGAGTTGTTGTTTAATATCCTGCTGCTGTTTACCCATTTGATTCGCCACTTCCTCCCACAGCTTTTTATCAGAAATTAATCGAATGGCATCGGCTATTTTGTCCGGGTGTTGAAAACTCTGATATCCTAGGCGTTCGCGAATTTCATCTTCTAGCCAATCTGTATTATTCAATTGGTTTTGAATACTTGTGGCGATCGCAGGCAACAACGCTGACACAGTATAGGACTGTTGTAAAAATGCGGGTCCTTGTGTTTGGGCAATCTCATTTTCTAGCCATGAGGCAATCTCTAATGCTTTCAATCGGTCCTGTCTGGCCCCTCCTAATGAAACTTGAAAGCGAGAAAATGAGGATTGAGCACTGTTTCGGGAAGGGGCAGGTTCCAAACGTTGACCTCGTTGAATCTCCAGCATTCCTAAAGTTACAACTTCATGAATATAGTAATCCAAGGCACTCACCCCTAGCACCAGTGCCGATCTCAACATATCCGATAAATCTAAAGCAGTCGTCGATTGAGCATTGAGCGAGTTATGAAGAGCAATCAAGTCTCTCACCCGACTGATGCTAATCCGAAATTGGTCAAGCGCTGACTGCATAAGCCGTAGAAGTTAGTCCTATAATTTTATCGGCTAAATCCGAAAATGTATCTCTAAAATCCTCCTGCTTTTTCTGATTATTTTCTAGCCCTACTTTGGTGGAACCTAATTGCTGAGGGGTTAACTCATAAACTGGCACTTGATACTGTTGAGATTTGTCAATCAAGTTATGAAAATCCGATATTTTAGTTAAGCAAAAGTTATCCTTGATTTTTTGATTAAAATACTCCTGCTCTGGCAACAGCATATTATGAGCTTTTAACATAGGAATTAATTGAGAGCTAACAACTTGCTCTATTTTTTGTATCAAAGCTTTAAATGCTGCTGTTTCTCTCCCATTAATTCTCACCACATTCTGAACAATAATCCCTAAAAACTTAAGCTTGACCTCGGGGAATGGATAAATCGCATCTTTCAAGAGTTGCAGCGAATTTGCTCTAGTAGCCCAAGCGTACCATTTCGGTAAGACTTTCGCCAGAGAGTCAAGTGCCATGATTGAAAAAAAATCAGCCCTAGTTGGCACAATGAAAAAATCGCTAGTCATCAGGATATTTTGATTGATTGCACCCAAGCTAGGACCCATATCAATTAAAATATAATCAGCCTCAAACTTTTCCGCTGTTTTCTCTAGGAAATCGGTAATAGCACCGGGTAAATTTCTGAGGGAATAAATTGACCCCCTGAGTTCCTGAGCAATCCCTAGAGTTGCTTCATATTCAGCAAGCCCAACATGACCCGGTAGTAAAAATAATCTCTCTTGGCCCTTGATGGGAATACAGTCTACCGCTTCAATGGCTTTAGGCTGGGATTCAAAGGCCGGTGCTAAACCTGTTTTTATATTAGAGTAGGTCTGATAAATTCTTTCGATTCTCGCTTCATCATCTTCGGGGTTTTCCCCTAATGCCATTTCGGTAAGATTACATTGTGGATCAGCATCAACCATGATCACTCTTTTACCTTTTGATGCCAGCATCCAACCGAGGTTAAAGGTCGTAGTTGTTGTGCTGACTCCGCCTTTGTGATTAAACAAGGCAATTTTTTGAACCATTGAATCAACCTCCAATTAATTGGTTAATTTTTTATTGAAATGTTTGTTATTTCAAGGCAATCAGCATTTTAATTCTGTAATCTTGTTTTGATTTTAAGGGTCATTATAACATTTTCGCTCATTCCTGCATCACCCTGGCTGACAAGTTTTGTCCTTCAAGCTAAAACCTGGTAAAATTTAATACCTTTGAGTTTACCATCCCGGTGAGCCGACAACTACTCTAGCCCCTACCCTCCACCCCTGAACCTGGGACTGAACACTGAACTGAGCACAAAACTGAGCACAAAACTGAGCACTTTCCTCGGGTGAACCCGCTTACAGTGAAGACAGCACAGAAATGGAGGCCAATCTTATGTCTCAGATGCTCGATCGCCAACCGGCTGGTTTATATGTTCAAACCCCTGACTCCCAGCAAATTGCCTTTCCCCTCAAACATACGGAAGTCAGCGCTCAAGTTGCCGGAAATCTGTCCCGGGTGGAAGTGACCCAAACCTTTGAAAATCCCTTTACTACCACCTTAGAAGCGGTCTATATTTTCCCATTGCCGGACGAAGCGGCGGTGGATGAGATGTTAATTAAAATTGGCGATCGCACGATAAAAGGTCACATCAAACAACGAGAAGAAGCGCAACGAATTTACCAGCAAGCAAAACAACAGGGCCGCACTGCTGGACTCCTAGAACAAGAACGAGATAATATCTTCACTCAATCCCTGGCTAACATCCAACCCGGTGAGCAAATTGATGTGATTATTCGCTATTCGGCGAGTCTGCAATTTGAGGGGGGAAATTATGAGTTTGTCTTTCCAATGGTGGTCGGTCCGCGCTATATCCCCGGTACTCCCATTGGGGAAAATGCGGTGGGTTCAGGGTCTGCACCCGGACCGATGTCTCAGAATCAAGATACAAATTTAGTTCCCGATGCCTCTCGGTTAAATGCGCCTATTTTACCGACGGGAACTCGGTCCGGTCATGATATCAATATGACGGTGGAAATTGATGCGGGAGTGAACATTCAATGGGTGCGATCGCCCTCTCATCAACTGCATATTGCCCAGTATGGACAACGAGTGCGCGTGGGTTTAGTCGGCAGTGATACGATTCCCAATAAAGACTTTATCCTCCGCTATCAAGTGGCGTCAGAAACCACTCAATCGACCGTATTATCTCAACAGCATGACCAAGGGGGACATTTTGCCCTGTATCTCATCCCGGCAATAGAATATACCCCAGAAAAAATTGTCCCGAAAGATGTTGTCTTTTTGATAGATACGTCTGGGTCTCAAATGGGTCATCCCTTGCGCCAATGTCAAGCCCTAATGCATCGGTTTATTCTGGGTTTGAACCCGAATGATACCTTTAGTATTATCAATTTTGCCAATACAACCCAGCAACTCTCTCCGGTTCCGCTTCCAAATACCCCCCAAAATCAAGCCCGGGCAATTTCCTATATTAATCAGTTAACGGCAGGCGGGGGCACCGAAATGTTATCGGGCATTCAAACGGTGTTAAATTTCCCGGTGACGGATCCGGGACGGTTGCGGAGTATTGTGCTGTTAACTGATGGATATATTGGCAATGAAAATCAAATTCTAGCCGAGGTGCAGCGCCATCTCAAACCGGGAAACCGTCTCTATAGTTTTGGTGCCGGGAGTTCGGTGAATCGGTTTTTACTCAATCGGATTGCTGAACTCGGACGAGGAATTTGTCGGGTGATTCGTCATGATGAAGCGCCGGATGAAACGGTGGAACGCTTCTTCCGACAAATTAATAATCCGGTGTTGGCAAATATTCAGGTGACTTGGGAAGGTGAAGGCGAGTCTCCGGTGATTTATCCGGCGATCGCACCAGATTTATTTGCCGAACAACCCCTGGTGTTATTTGGACGCAAAGTCGATGCGGTTTCGGGCACCTTGCAGGTTTCGGGAATCGCAGCAGGAGGAGTCCCCTATCAGCAACGCTTTGAGGTAGATTTTCAGCCCGGGGGAAATCCGGCAGTGGCTCAATTGTGGGGACGAGCCCGGATTAAGGCGTTGATGAATCAGATGGTGAGTGGGGAAAGGAAGTCTGGCGTTGAAGCAGTCACTAAGACGGCGATCGCCTATCAATTGCTCTGTCAATATACAGCCTTTGTTGCCGTGAGCGAGGAGGTGCGCGTGGAGCATCCCGAGGGGTTGGTTTCGGTGCAAGTACCCGTGGAAATGCCAGAAGACGTTAACGCTGAGGGCGTTTTTGGGGCGATGGGTGCCCGTTATGCGCCATCCCCCCCGCAGTTCGCCCGTGCGATGTCTCCTGGACGCCGGAAGGCATCCCGTCCGTCCTTAGATGTCAATTTAGCCAATGAGCGAGCAGATGACCAATCTGCTGAAGATCAAGAGGAGCCACGCCGGATGTACGCACCGCAGCTTCCCCCCTGGATGCTACAACGGTCTGTAGAAAAGATGCCATCCCAGATGCCGGAAGAATCCTCGGATAGTGGGGATGCTGATTTTTATGCGGATTTTGAGGATGATGACGATCTGGAATTCTTCTCCCTTGAGAGTGCGGATGAGGCCGAAAATGAATCTTCATCGGCCCCCAAATTTGAGGTCCGTCCTCAATTGGAGTCCCCTTTAGCATCTCGTAAAGTCAGCTTTCAAGCGCCAAAACCTGCAATGCCGCCACAGCGGTTAGAGATTGTGAGTGTGACGGGATTAGAGGCGGAGGCGATCGCCCAACTGACCCAACATCTACAAGGGCTGCGGCTTCCTCGTCGTCGGGTGAGTGGGGAACTGGTTTGGGAGTTGCGGATTACTAACGGACAAGTGAAACAGGTGATTCTAGATGATGAGCAGTCTTCTGTGGTTGCTCCAGGGCTGATTGAGGTCATTCGGCGATGGCTGTTTACCTGGCGAGGGGTCCATTCCCTCTCCACCACGGTACTGCTGCGGGTGCGGATTTCCGCCTAGGCTTCTGGGGCGATAACCCGTAACAGTTGTCGCCCCCTGGGGGGTAAACTAACGGAAACCCGGGCCTGATCCATCTCTAAATATCTGTACCTCATGAGGCCCCGAACCCCTCTAACTGCACCTGATGGTCCCCTCCCCTTGGCAAGGGGAGGGTTAGGGTGGGGTCCTCCCCTGGCATCGGCCAAAAAAGTCGGGAACCCCCCCAGGGTTTTGTTTTGCTCTGGGTGATAAAAAACTTTACAATGTATTTAGTTTTTTCTATCCTCAGAGCCTAGTCAAAACCAAAGGAGCGTGCTATCTTTATTAAACCGCTTTTACAACTAAGCCAAAAGCGGTGGAGAGGCGATCGCTGTTGGCCAAACTTCAACCCGTCCCCAGTGGGGTTCGCGTCAAGTCAATCGATAGCTCGTCTTCAAGTCGGAGTGGGGCGTGATAAAAATTCGCCTGCACCCTAGTGACAGCGGCGATCGCTGTTGCAGGAAGCAGAGCGGTTGAGTCTTGAAACAAACCATTGGCTGCTATCTCTGGTCAAAATCCAGCGCCGTTCTGGTCGGTGGGAATGGATAGTATCGATTGATTGAACTCAGAGAAAGAAAACCCCGAGTCATCCTCAGCGTAACCCGTTGAATTGAAACTCGCCGTTAACCGCATCAACGAGTATTTACCAATCCGGTTTCCGTCCATTCGTACTGAGCTGTATCGCAGCTTGGGGGAATCCTGTATTTTGCACCCGAAGCTCGATCCATCTACCCAGATGCCCGAACAATCGCCACAGGCACGACCCTAGAAACGTGAGTCCTGGGCTAATCAAAATTCGGATTAAGAAATCTACCTTAGAACCTGCTATTTTCCCTGCCTGGGGGTAGAGGTAGTCTAGGGATTGACACCGAATAATTTGAATCAATAACAAAACAAAAGGGTGAAAAAAAAGTTGTGAAACTCTCTAACAATTACGGACATTTGGTGAAATTTTTACAAGAGGACTTGGCGCTGTCGCCTTCCTCCATCGATATGGCCCTCCGGCATGGAGAACAGAACCTCGGTCCTTTACCGATGATTCTCTGGCAGTATGGGTTAGTTTCCCTAGAACAGCTTGAGCGCATCTTTGATTGGCTGGACAACCGAACGGTGATCGACGGAAATCTCTAAATTGGAGGACCAACCAGAATGAGACTTGATAGAACTGAGGATGCAGTCACTCGTGAGCATTAAAGTTTTAACGGGAAACAGGAATTGGGCGATCGCATTCGGGTCTAAATTAAATAGAAAAATTTAAGATTTCCGATTCTGAGCTAGAAACGGAAATCTTTTTAATGATTTAATAAATCCGTTCAGTTCCAGGCGGGAATCGGCCAGTTGATAGAAGTGGATAGAGAAAGGGCGATCGCCTTGCCAGCGCACCCTCCCCAACACCAATCAGAGCATTTAAGCCCCAATTGTTAAAAAATTAGAAAAAATTTAACCACAAATCCGTGACGAGCCTAGGATTGAAGCTAGAGAGGTTGTCGCGAAACCTGCTTTTCAAAGTAAGCTTGAGTTTGCTGTAACAACTGTTCTCGACTATCGCCAGCGGTTTGATGAGTCAGCGTCGGGACTAAATTCCGCGCTTGTAACGTCATGTGAAGCTGTAGCTGTGCCACATACTCACTGATATCTTCACGAACGATAGCAGAGTGGTGTTGATTCAGATTGTTAGCCAAAGTGTTCTCCTTACCTCAACTCGCGTCAAGTCCAATACCAATAAAAGTTACCATTACTTCTACAAAACGTCTAGCTTTGCAACAAAGCTTAACGTTAGGGACCCATTCTGTAGCGTTCTGTAACGTTTTTATTGTAACCCCGATCGCAAATCCGGTCCGTTTAGCATCCAAACTGCCATGAACCCGGGAGCATCTCAATTTGGACAGTTGGCCCTCATCCCCCAACCCCTTCTCCCAAAATGGGAGAAGGGGAGCCGGATTCAAAGTCCCTCTCCCCTGAAAGGGAGAGGGATTTAGGGTGAGGGCGACCTTTTACTTCAGATGCTCCCATGAACCCCAGGGTGCAAGTGGGTCCCTCCCACCCATTGACCCAGGGACCCGTAAAGAGGCGAAAGATGTAAAAATCCCCAGAACTTGCTAAAACAAAAATAGGTGCAGCTTTCCTCAGACTCAGAAGCTCAGAAAAACTGCCCTAATTTCCAGGTGCTGAACACTGTAGCTAAGGGAACTCCAAAAAATAAAATATCCAAACAACCCGCACCCTCAAGGGTGGGGCTACACAGACGAAGCCCGCCTGCGCGGGCTAAATAGAGTCTTGTTAGGTGCGATTGCATCAAATTTGGAGGATTTATTTGTTGGCATACCCTAACAATCAAGCTATTGCCTGTACCTCATCGCTCCTTTAACCTTATAGCCGACTTGTTGGAGCTTTCCTCATGTTGTACTCCCCAGAGAATTTCGACCTGCTCAAGATATTTTTGGAACAGACTCCCCAGGCAATAGCGATGGTCGATCGCCAGATGCGATACTTGTTTGCCAGTCGCCAATGGTTGCGAGATTGCGGTTTCGACGATCGCGATCGCCAGGGATACTCCCCAGACTCAGCAGCAACCCAGACTCCGACTCTCCCCGTTGAGTCGATTCTAGGTCGTTCTCATTATGAAATCCTGCCTCGGTTTACCGCAACCCAACGGACAACCGACAACCCAGAGGAAGCAGGAAGTAGAAACTTAGTCCTCTCCCTCGAATCCTGGAAAGAGGTACAAGCGGTTTGTTTGGCAGGGGGAGTACAATCCTGGGAAGAAGAGTTGGGTTCAGATGGCGATCGCCCATTCCGAGTCAAGTGGGAGGTGCATCCCTGGAAAACCGAGACGGGTGAAATCGGTGGGTTGCTGCTGTTGAGAGAAACCACAGGGAGGACCCCAGGGAATGGAGAACCCTTACATCAGTTCACTCCCCAAGTATCCAGGAATTCCCACCGACGATCGCGATCGGATGAAAGCGATTTGCGTCGCCAAAGTCAGATTCTCGTCGAACTCGCACGCAGCAAAACCCAAAATGAGGGGAATTTAGAAGCGGCGATCGCTGAAATTACCGAAGCTGCCGCCAATACCCTCGCCGTAGAACGAGTGGGAGTCTGGTTGTACGATAATCACCAGACTGAGATTACCTGTATCAATCTCTACGAACGCACCGATCGCCTCCATACCTCCGGCAGTATGCTGCTGACTGATCCCTATCCTCAATACTTCCAAGCGTTAGAAACCGAACGTGCCATTTCCGTCGATCATGCCATCACCGATTCCAGAACCCGAGATTTAGCCGATACCTACCTCATTCCCCTCGGCATTACCTCCAAATTAGATGCACCCATTCGCATTAGTGGCAAAATCGTCGGGATTGTTTGCTGTGAACATCGCGGCATCCCCCGGAGGTGGAAATTAGGAGAACGGAACTTTGCGGCTTCCATTGCTGATTATACTGCCCTAGCCTTAGAAACCCACGATCGCATCAAAACTCAAACCGAACTCGAATCCGCCAACGACCAACTCCAAGCGGTTTTAGATGCCGTTCCCGGGAGCATTTCTTGGTTTAGTTCTGATTTAGTTTATCTGGGGGTCAATGGCTACTTAGCGAAAACTTTTAGCGCCAATCCCGAGACTTTCCTCGGCAAAAAAATCGGCTTTTTAAAGGGGTCGCCCAAATTTAACCACCTGGTCCCGGAATTTTTTGATAATCCGGCAAAAGAAGCACAGCACGAAATTGAAATGACTGTTCGCGGGGTGAATCGGCACTTTTTGGTAGTGTCTCACAAATATCAGCAGGGACAGGCGGCAGTCTTTATCGGATTTGATATTACCGATCGCAAAGCGGCTGAAGCTGCACTCCAAAAAGCCAATGAGGAACTGGAAACCCGCGTTGCCGAACGCACTAAGGATTTAACCGAGGCGATCGGCCAATTGCAAGGGGAAATTCGCACTCGCAGCCTCCTGGAAGAAACCCGCGATGTGTTGGAATTTTCCATCAATAATGCAGCGGATTCGGTATTTTGGCTGACTCCTAATGGCCGCTTTTTCTACGTCAATGATGCCGCTTGCATCACGTTGAACTACTCCCGCAAAGAACTGCTGTCCCTGAGTGTTCATGATATCAACCCCGATTTACCCGCAGAAGTCTGGCCGGAATACTGGGAGGAAATTAAAGAATTTGGGTCCGTCCGTTTGGAATGTCATCATCGGACCAAGGATAATCACAGTTTTCCAGTAGAAATTACCATTAATTATTTCCAAATTAAGGGGAAAGAATACAATTGCATTTTTGCCCGGGATATTACGGAAACCAAACGAGTTGAAACGGAATTGCAAAGAGCTAAAGCGACTGCAGAAGCCGCGAATTTGGGTAAAAGTGCATTTTTTGCCAATATGAGCCATGAATTGCGGACGCCGTTAACGACGATTATTAGCTATAGCGATTTGTTGCAGGAAGATGCGAAAGAGTTAGGGGTCAGCAATCGGGCTTTCTTTGGGGATTTGCAGCAGATTAATAAAGCGGGGAAAGATTTGTTGGTGGCGATCGATGATATTTTGGATTATTCTAAGATTGAGTTGGGTCGGATGCAACTGGATGTGGAGTGCTTCGAGGTGGGTGAGGCGATCGCCATGATTATGGCGGAAATTGAACATAAGCTGATTACGAATAATAATACCTTGACGATGGGAGGGGATGCAGAATGGGGGACCATATCCAGCGATCGGCATAAACTCCAGCAGGTATTGTGGCACTTATTAGATAATGCCACCAAGTTTACCGAAAACGGGGCGATCGCCTTAGAAATTACCCGAGAAGATACCCCAGATTTCCGGGTATTAAATACCGACTCCAAATTCAGTAAACCTGGACTAGAAACCACCGAAGAATGGATCGCATTTCGAGTCCGAGACAACGGCATCGGCATCACCCCCGAACAAATTCAAGAGCTATTTGAGCCATTTAGTGAAATCCATACCTCTGATATCCATCATACTGCGGGTACTGGATTAGGATTAGCCGTAGCCCGCAGTTTCTGTCAACTCATGGGCGGAGATTTGTTCGTAGAAAGTAACCTCGGAGAGGGTTCAACCTTCACCGTTTATTTACCAGCAAGTCTCCCAACAAATTCCTCCAATACTGAGGCAATCCAGCCCAAATTTACCCCCAATTTTTCCGAAACCCTGTCCCTAGACCCTGACAAAACATTGCCGGAAGAAGAAGGATGGGTCTTTGATGATGAGTAATTCATTATCCAGTTGATTGCCCTCTAATATGCGTCAGATCATCTAATCCTAGCCCTGTCAAAGTGGCCAATTTAACGACGAAAAATCGTTATTTCATGTAGGGGTTTGGTCTCCAAACCCTCCAGCATCATGTAGGGGTTTGGTCTCCAAACCCTCTTCAGGCTAATTATCCAACCCTATCATTTTGAATCAATTTAGTTCATCGAAATTTGCCCTAATGAAATCCCATATTACAGAACTTGCGCAATCTTTAATATTAAATACTAAATGTAGAGGCGATTCGCGAATCGCCTCTACATTTAGGGTGAATTCTCAAAATATGAGCAAGTCCTATCTTAGCCCCAGTCAGAAACAGATAACAGGAGTAAAAAAATCATCTAATCCAATCATTATTGTTTCATTAAGCTGTCTATTTTTTACCGTTTTAGTCAACATCAAACCTGCATCAAGCCTTGGACAATCCAGGGAGGAGGTTCTTGTTTCTGAAGAGATTGCCCAGAACCTTAACTTTGGGCAACATTTCCAAGAATTAGGAGTTGAAGGTTCAATAATCATTGCTGAATTAAATGGCGATCGCATCTGGCAACATAACCCCCAACGCAATCAAACCGCCTTCCCAACCGCCTCAACCTTTAAAATCCTCAACTCTCTCATTGCCCTAGAAACCGGCGTCATTCCGAATGAATTAGCAGTATTAACCTGGGATGGAATTCCCCGAGCAATTTCCACCTGGAATCGAGACTTAAATCTGAAAGAAGCCTTTAAACTCTCTGCCGTCTGGTTTTATCAAGTGTTAGCGCGCCGAATCGGATATGAGCGAATGCAGCAATGGATAACCCAAGTCGGTTATGGCAATCAAAACATTGGTACAGCCGAAGAAATAGACCAATTTTGGCTACAGGGAAACCTCCAAATCACCCCCCAACAGCAAGTGCAATTTTTGCGCCGTCTCTACAACAACGATTTACCCTTTTCTGAGCAGACCCTTTCCCTAGTCAAAGAGATTATGATTTATGAACAAACACCCGACTACACCATTCGAGCAAAAACGGGTTGGTTTGGATATGGAAATGAATCGCTCCAAAATATTGGATGGTTTGTCGGGTTTGTAGAAACCGGAGATAACGCTTATTTTTTTGCAACTAATATTGATGTAAACAAGCCAGAAGATGGGGCCGCTAGGATAGAGTTAACTCGAAGGTGTTTGCAAGATATCGGAGTGCTGTAGTGCCGGTTAACCCGCTACCACATTTCATTTTTTGACATGAAATAATCTACAATATGCTATAATAGTTCCATACCATATTCCCTAATGACTTAGGGGAACTGAGGATAAAAAATCATGAAAGCAATTCACTTGATTGAGCGAGAGCACGTCGGAAAATTAACCCAAGTTTACCCAGAGCGAGATGAGTGGGAAACCGGATACTGGTCGGTTAAACGTCAAAAAGCATTTGAGCTAATAGACTGTGAGCTTTATCTGCACCGGGGTCAGAAAGAACCGGCATTTTTCGGGGGGATTATTATCGGCTTTTACTGTTTTGATACAGAAGGAGTTGGGAGGATGAAAGAGAGGATTGTTTTTCGAGTCAAACGAGTTCCGGAGCTTGAGGGAACGGTCACCCCTCAAGAGGGATGGGGAAATGAACAGAAAACTGTTTACTGATTGTGTCTTTTAGTAAATTATGTATCATTTATTGGGATACAAAATCGAAGTATCTCTGACGAACTAACTGCTGGTCCTCATTTTTCATAAGCCGGATTTTGCACTTTACTCAAAATCTAATCTCTGATAATTATGAATGTTAAACGATTGCCCTCCTCCGTACCTACATTTGATGCAATGCTAATCCCCACACTGGATGCATTAAAAAATCTGGGGGGTTCCGGCACAGTCCAAGAAATTTATGAGCAGGTGGTGCAAATTCTCAATCTGCCGGATCCAGTGCTAGAAATTCTTCATGGCAAAACCTCCACCAGTGAAGTTGAATACCGTCTCGCGTGGAGTCGTACCTACTTGAAAAAATATGGACTGTTGGAAAATTCAGCACGGGGGGTGTGGTCCTTATTATCAACCGATGCTGATTTTGAACACCTCGATCCCAAAGAAATTGTCAAAGCCATTCGAGATATTGAAAAAAGCAAAGTCGATGATTCAGATCCAATATTAGCAACGATTGAGGAAAGCTCAGAAGAACTCGAATGGCATCAGCAGTTACACAAAATGTTGTTAGCCCTTGAACCTGCCGCATTTGAGCGTTTGGTGCAACGTCTACTCCGGGAATCCGGTTTTATCCAAGTGCAAGTCACCGGCAAATCTGGTGATGGCGGTATTGATGGGGTAGGGATTGCGCGGATTAATGGTTTCTTGAGCTTTCATGTGCTCTTTCAATGTAAGCGTTACCAAGGTTCAGTAACGGCAGGTCAGATTCGGGATTTTCGGGGAGCGATGCAAGGGCGTACCGATAAAGGACTGTTTGTGACTACGGGTACATTTACACGAGATGCTGTCAAGGAAGCAACCCGAGATGGTGCGCCACCTATTGATTTAATTGATGGTGAACAATTAGTTGAACGGTTGAAAGAATTGAGGTTGGGGGTTAAGATTACGATGATTGAGTCGGTGGAAATTGATACCGCTTGGTTTGAAAAAATTTAAAAACCTCGTAAAGTTATGCAGCCTCTCTAGAAGTTCGCAAGATTTATCAAGTCTTACCCGACTCAAAAGCCGATCGCCATCCAATGATTCGGGTCATTGATGACTCAGGGGAAGATTATCTCTATGCGATCGCCTATTTTATGCCCATTGAACTCTCTGAACCCCTCCCCTAGGCAATCCTGACTAATTCCTAGATAGGCAGGAAGCCAAGAAACCGGGTTTCTGTCAGGAATTTTGCATCCTCACCCAGATATTCAGAGCAACCCGGTTTTTCGGAACTTGACTATAATGGCATCAACCCTTGAGTGAATAGCTGAACCGAACTAAACCCAGGGCCCACTCTGACAAGTTATGACTGTATCCCCTTCTCCCCTACCCCCTTTAAATGGTTTACCCGCTTCCTTACCCCTAGAAGGAGCGGTGCGAATTGAGCTAGAAGGGGGAATTCCCATTTTTAGAGCCTCAAATCAGGTGACCTCTCGGATTGCTACTTTACTGGAGAAACAACAGAGTGAGGGGTTAACAGAATTGGAGGAACAGGAGTTAGATGCTTATGAGGAAATTGATGATTATTTAAGTTTTGTAAATCGCACGATTCGGAATCTTGCCCTCCCCAATTCTCATCAGCCTTCCATCAACACTTAAAAGGTTAGCCCTGTCAAGGTGGTAAATTGCATGACGAAAAATCGTTGTTTATTGTAGGGGCGTATTGCATACGCCCTCTTTAACAGTCAATTGAATCCCTCATCGTTGTGAATTGTAGGGGCGAAACGAGAAGCGCCCTAGGGCGTATGCAATACGCCCCTACAAATACACCTTGACAGGGCTACACTTAAAAGGTCTCGTCCTTGGCTTTCTGAACAAATCCAATCTGAAGTAAGACAGCGTGTTCAGGGACTCTGTGAATATTGCCATATTAATGACTTGTTGAGATAGATAACTAGACAGCACCCTTCTCTACTCCGGCGGGGAATTGCTCCCCGCCGGGTGTTGCCAGTCATTTCTCACCGAGTATTGCTCAGTTGAGCGGTTCTCACGGTGAGTTCTAGGGTTTGAGGGCCACGTTGAACCGTGAGACGGAGGTCGCGATTGATGCCGCTATTTTCGACGATACGCTGCAATTGGTCGGCGCTGGTGATGGGGGTGCCATCTACGGCCACGATCGCATCTCCAAGGCGCAATCTGGCCGCTTCTGCGGGGGAATCTCGCAAGACTCGCATCACTAACACGCCATTGATTTCCGGGACGATTAAGGTGGAATTACGGTCCTGATTGTTTTGGCGCGCTAAGTCCGGGGTTAAGGTGACCATCTGAATCCCGATAAAGGGATGGGTGACGGTCTCACCTCGGGCTAATGTATCAGTGAGGGCTTTGGCTTTGTTGATGGGAATGGCAAATCCAATCCCTCTGGCATTGGGACGAATGGCGGTGTTTATGCCGATGACTTGACCGCGATCGTTCAACAGGGGACCGCCGGAGTTGCCAGGATTGATGGCGGCGTCGGTTTGTAAAAAGTCTACTCGTTTATCGGGGATGCCGACTTGGGAGGACGATCGCTCTAAGGTGCTAATAATCCCTAATGTGACGGTATTATCTAACCCAAAGGGATTGCCGACGGCGATCGCCCAATCTCCCACGCGCACTTGTGAGGAATCTCCCAACGGTGCAACGGGTAATTGTTCGCCGGGGTCATCAATTTTGACTACAGCTAAATCGGTGACGGCATCAGTTCCGCGCACTTCCCCCTCGAATGTGCGACCATCTTTTAAGGTGACGGTGACGCGATCGGCATCACTGACCACATGAGCATTAGTGAGAATTAACCCGTCACCGTCGATAATGAAACCCGAACCCTGACCCCGCAGGAGTTCTTCTTGCTGGGGGACTGGCACATCCGGTCCGAAAAACTCTCGGAATAAGGAATCATTAAAAAATGGGTCATCCCGACGGGCGATCGTCCTTTCGGTATTCAGGCGGACCACGGAGGGTCCGACGAGATCCACTGCTGCGGTGACAAAGTTGCCTCCAGTTCCCTGGTTTTGCTTGGGTTGGAGGGCCACCGTTACTGGGTTGGCAGGGAGGGAATTCACCGCAGATAAGGGAGTTGCTGCCGCCGAGAGTGACCCGAGGGGGTTTAACCAGGCGATCGCACTCCAAATCCCCATTAATAAATAAGTGATAAGGGTTCGCCCATTCGCACAAAATTTAGAAAACGACATCGTTATTATTTATATCCGTCCGTAGAGTTTAGGGAAAATTGAGGAGGCGACGGGTTACCCCATCACTCTCCCCTGCTTCCACTGTAATCGAACTCGGCTGCACTCACCATCCTCTGGAGATAGAAAAGTCGCATTATTTTGGCTCAAGATGACTCGGTGAAGGAGTCACTACGAAGGTTTGTAGTAACCCCTTCAGGGGTTAGCATTTTTTTGACTCAATCAAGGAGTCACTCCGAAGGTTTGTAGTAACCTCTTCAGGGGTTATTTCTTGATAGCCCGGTTTTCTTCTGGAATAAAGGTCAGAACCGATTCTAGCCAATGTTGACTTTAACGACTTTGTTTTTCTCCTCTTCTGCTTTGGGTAAATTGAGTTGGAGAATGCCATTTTTGTATTCCGCCTGCACTTCGGTATTTTTCACACGGGCGGGGAGGGGAATGACGCGGCGGAATTGACCATAGCGAAATTCGCTGCGGGTCATGCCTTGTTGTTCGGTGCGAGTTTGGGAGTGGCGTTCTCCACTAATAGCGACGGATTCGGCGGTGACTTGGACATCGAAGTTCTCGGGTTCCATGCCGGGAATTTCTAGGTTTAAGTGAATGGCATCGCTGGTTTCGGAGATTTCCGCAGGAGGAACGAAGGTCAATCCGCCATTTTCAGTTTCGGGGGCGGAAGAAATTGTGTCAAATAAGCGGTTCATTTCTCGTTGTAAGCTGTCAATTTCCCGGAAGGGGGAGTAACGAATGAGTGCCATAGTGGGTTACCTCTTTAAGAATTAGTGTTGGGTTGAGGTTTGAATTGCTTACCTCTTTCTGGAATTAATATATCTAAGTTGGGCGGAGGGTTGAGTTCGGTTTTGGGTATGGGGTGAGTGTTAATTACCGCACCTGTAGAGAAGGGAACGACTGAAGTTGTTACTACGAACAATCCGGAACGACTGAAGTTGTTACTACGAACTTGGAGAACGACTGATGTGGTGACTACAAACAATCTGGAACGACTGATACGGAATCCGGTTGTCAAAGGTCTGTTAAAACCCGCAGGCTCAAGCCTGGGGCTATACGGACGAAGCCCGCCTGCGCGGGCTAAAAGCGAAAACCGACTTTTACCAATCGGATTTGGTATGAAGTCGTTACTACCGAAATCTTGCACGAGTTGCAACAACCGGCGGGGGATAAATCCCCCGCCTAACAGCTCAAGTCGGTTGAAACCGACTATAAGTCTTATCCCGTGGTGTTTTCAGTCGGTTTTAACCGACTTTAGCTATGAGGCGGGGGATTTATCCCCCGCCGGTGTTGATAATGATGCAAGATGTCGTTACTACGAACAATCCGAAACGACTGAAGTCGTTACTACGAACAATCCGGAACGACTGAAGTCGTTACTACGAACTAAGAGAACGCCTGAAGGCGTTACTACGAACTAAGAAAAGAGAACGACTGAAGTTGTTACTACGAACATTGGGGAACTGGTAGAATCCTTGGGGGTAGAGAAGGGGTCTCCCGGATTGGGGGTTAAATCGGGTGAATACCCCGGCGTTTGGATTCTTGGGAAGGGGCGCTTTTTCCTGGGGGTGCGCGCTTTGCTGATGATTTACTGTTGTTTATTTGGACTGTGGTTTCTGCTTATGTTGAGATTGCCGATCGCTCGCTTTTACAAATCTCTGAAATCCTTGAATCTGCTGGGGTTGATGCTGATGTTGGTTAGTGTGCCGTCTCCGGTGAAGGGACAAACCTCACCCCCGCCACCCCAGCGGTTTTGTCAATCGCAGTTGGAATCGACGATCGCCGGGATTGTTAATCGTCCTCAGTTGCGGCGCGCCCGGTGGGGTATTCTGGTGGAAACGTTGGATATCCGAGGCGATCGCACGCTTTACAGTCGGGATTCTGAGCAGTTTTTTATTCCGGCATCGACTGCTAAATTGCTCACAAGTGCGGCAGCGTTACAGCATCTCGGTCCCGACTTTCGGATTCGCACGTCGGTTTATGGTTCTAATCCCACTGGGGACCGGATTGATTCTCTGCGGATTGTGGGACGGGGTGACCCGACGATTGGGAAAACTCAGTTAGAGGCGATCGCCGAACAATTGCAGCAACAAGGTATCCGGCAAGTGGGGGAACTGATCGGGGAAGATAGTTATTTCATCGGGTCTCCTGTGCATCCTAACTGGGAATGGGAAGATGTCCAGGCGGGATATGGTGCTCCCGTCAACAGTCTGATTTTTAATCAAAATAGCGTTGATTTTACCTTAACTCCCCAGGGATTAGGACAACCGTTATCGGTAACTTGGGCAAATCCAATGGAACAAACCCGATGGCAAATTGAGAATCGGTCCAGGACGGTTTCCACGGATTCGCGAGAATTTTTGGAGGTGGGGAGAGAGTTTACGCGACCGATTGTGCGAGTCTCGGGTCAGTTGCACGTCGGTTCACCGGCAGAAGATGTTTCAATTTCTGTTGCAGAACCCGCCCAAAACTTTTTAGGGTATTTCCGCCAAGCGTTGAATGGGGTGGGGATTACCACGGGACGGGAAATGGTGAGTGACCACTTTCGGAATATGCCGAATCAGCAAGAATTAGCGGCGATCGTCTCACCGCCTTTATCGGAACTGACGGTTCAAGTCTTGCAGAGAAGCAATAATCTTTATACAGAGGTTTTGTTGCGATCGCTCGGGGCGAATCCCCAAGGTAAAGGCAACAATCCCCTGCCGGAAGAGACTCGGGAGGCGGGTTTACAAGTCTTAAAAGCCACTTTAACCGAGTTAGGAGTCGATCCGACCAGTTACGATTTAGTGGATGCTTCTGGACTCTCTCGCCGGAACCTCGTCAGTCCTGAATCCTTGGTGCAAACCCTGCGAGGGATGGCGGGTTCTCCTTATTTTGAGATTTACCGGGAGGCGTTACCTTTAGCGGGGGTGAGTGGTACATTGCGGACTCGGTTTCGGAATACTCCAGCAGCGCAAACGGTCCGGGCGAAAACGGGGACGTTAACGGGGGTATCGGGGTTATCTGGGTATGTTCCCAATTCGGAATATGATACGGTGTTGTTTAGCATTCTGGTCAATCAATCGGACCAATCCTCGGCCATGTTAAGAGCGGCGATCGATGAAATTGTGGTGTTGTTGACGCGATTGGAACGCTGCTAATTTTAGGAGGTTTTTCTACTCTTTGGGACTGGCCCCCTGCCCCCATAGTAGGGGGTCTAACCTTGCAATTAGGCCAGGGAAACCGAAAAAAAATCTACATATTTTTATAAAAATTAACAATCTGCAGAACATGCGAACCCCTTAACGGTGAGGTGACAGGGATAGCGCCTCCGATCAGCGGTTGTGGAAAAACATCAACGGGGCTAATCCGCAGAGGAGGGATGACTTGACAAAGCAGGGATTAGAAATTACTCTAAATTAATAAACAGCTAAAGAACCAACAATTTACATACTCCCTTTTGAACTTATCAAAACTTATCAAAACTTAACCCACTAAATAGCACCCATCGGTAAAAATACATAGCCCCGACTTCGGGCTGAAAGTGGCGAATTTCATCCTTAAGATAGAGCGATCGCCCCTGTAAATCCATTGGAAAATTCTGCGCCCCTCTCTTTGAAGAAAAAATGTAGGGGTGATTTGCGATTCACCCCACAGGAATGATTTAAGCTAAATATATAGAGACATCTATTTAATTAAGGAAAGATTCGGAAGATATAGATCAGGGGTTAACCCAAACCCCAGCACTCAAAAGCCCGATCGCCCAGGGGTGAACACCGAGCAATTTGGGCCAGGAAACAGCACCAAGGAAATCGCACCGGATCCAAGGGTGAAAGAACTTCTATAGACCAAAAACCAACAGGGGTAGAGAGGAAGCGAGGGGAAGCCATCTGCCGAAGAACGCTCCATACTCCGACACTGTGATGAACCATCATGATAGACGGAGCTGCAAGCACTAGGGTGAATTATGAACTGTATTTTGCTCCTAATCGAGGAACAACAAACCCGTCACCTGCTCATCCAGCAGTTAGGGCAACATTACCAAGTTATAACGGGAGAGTCAACCCTGGTGGAGGGGGTGACGGGGGAAGCGCATCCCCCCTGGAATGGCCTAGATTTATGCATTGGCGATCGCCTCGGGTTGGAGGCTTACCGGGGGTCTTGGGAATGGGGAAACCCCTCCCCACCTCGGGATTTTCCCCTATTGTTGGTCATTCATCCTGGAGAGTGGGATATTTTGCAATCCCACCGAGAAGCGGAAGAAAGCGCAACCCGGGAGCCAACCCTGGGAGTCAGGAGATATGACGATGCGATCGCCGCCCCGATCCAGCCCGAGGAACTCTTCTGGAGAGTCGAAAAACTCTTAAGCACCAGAGTCCGAGTTAACCATCGCGAGTCCCCGTCCCTCTGGGCGGCCCATCCCCCCAACCCAGGGGAACCCTCCACTGCCCACAGCCCCCATTTACAACGACACCTGCAACAAAACGATCAACTCTTCCGCGCCTTTGTCGAAGAAATCCGTGACTACGCCATTTTTCTGCTGGATTCCAGGGGAAGGATTGCCAGTTGGAATCGCGGCGCACAGAGACTGCTCGGTTATTCCTCTGCTGAGATTATCGGCAATCACTTCTCCTGTTTTTATCCCCAAGAAGATATTGCCACGGGCAAACCCCAGCAAGAACTCCAACTCGTAGCCACCGCTGGACAATGTGAAGATGAAGGATGGCGCAGGCGACGGAATGGAACCCGGTTTTGGGCCAATATCACCCTCTCGGCATTGCAAGACACTCAAGGACAATTAGTGGGATTTTCCGTAATTGCCCATGATCTGAGCGATCGCAAAGCCGTAGAAATG
Organism: Oscillatoria sp.; assembly: GCA_011390515.1. Taxonomy (GTDB): domain Bacteria; phylum Cyanobacteriota; class Cyanobacteriia; order Cyanobacteriales; family Laspinemataceae; genus Laspinema. The sequence continues at coordinate 14,230 of JAABSJ010000005.1, read as the reverse complement.
GAACTCTGTTCCCTCAACCGCGCCCTCACCACGATATGGGAATGCAATCAAGTCATGGTCCGTGCTCAGGAAGAATCCGAACTCCTCCACGAGATCTGCCGGATCATCGTCGAAACCGGGGGCTATCGACTGGCTTGGGTCGCCCTATCTGAAGCGGAAGAAGCGGCGCAATCGGGGCACCAACGCCCCCTGCAACCTGCCGCCTTCGCCGGAGATGCCGGGGACTATTTACAACAACTCCAGGCATCCTGGAAACCGAACCCAGAATTTAAAGGCATGACCCGCACCTGCATTCAGACGGGTAAATGTTGCTTGGTGCAAAATATCCAAACCGAACCCAGTTTTGCCCCCTGGCGAGAATTAGCCCTCAACCAAGGGTTGCACTCCACCATTGCCCTCCCCCTGATTGGCAAAAACAAAACCTTTGGTTCCCTGCGGATTTATTCAGGAACCGCCAATGCCTTTGATATTGCCGAAGTGGAACTCTTAGGAGAACTCGCCAATGACCTCGCCTACGGCATCGTCGCCCTGCGCGATCGCGCCGAACGCCAAAGGGCCGAATCCGCCCTCGCCAAAAGCGAAGAGCGTTACCGTCGGTTAGTTGAACTCTCCCCAGAAGCCATTATTGTCCACAGTGGGGGCAAAATCGACTTTATTAACACAGCCGGAGCCAAACTCCTCGGGGCCACCAGCCCAGAAGCCTTGGTGGGGTTACCCGTCCTGAATTTTGTGCATCCCGACAAACGCGCCCTGGTGGAGGAACGAATTGAGCAGATTTTAACCGAACATCAAGCCGTTCCCTTTATCGAACAACAGTTTTTGCGCGTTGATGGGACCATCGTGCCCGTGGAATTAGCCGCTACCCCCTTATGCGAAAAAAATGGCATCTTAACCCTGCTCACTGTGGCCCGGGATTTGAGCGATCGCAAGCGGATGGAGGCCGCCTTACGCGCCAGTGAGGAACTCCACCGGATCACCCTGAGCAATATCTCCGAAGCTGTGTTTATCACCGATCGCAATGGGGCGCTGACCTATATCAGTCCCGCAGTCCGCTTCATCTGTGACTATTCCGTAGAAGAAGCCCAACAATGGGGCCACATTAGCCACCTACTCGGGGATCACCTATTTGAGGGGGAAGAACTGGAGCTTTTCGGGGAAATTCACAACCTGGAACGGACCATCCTGGATAAAAAGGGAAACCCCAGGACCTTACTGGTGAGCGTCAAACAAGTGGCGATCGAAGGGGGAACCCTGCTTTATACCTGCCGGGATATCACCGAACGCAAACAAGCCGAAGAGGCCCTGCGCGAGAGTGAAAATCGATTTCGCACCACCTTCGAGGGGGCGGCGATCGGGATGAAAATCACCGATTTAGAGGGACGATTTCTGCAAACCAATCCGGCACTTCAGGGGATGTTGGGGTATAGTCAGGCTCAGTTGTGCGACTTCTGCTTTGATTCGATTACTTATCCCGAGGACCTACCCACCAGCCGACAACTGTTTCAGGAACTCCTCGCCGGGGAGCGCGATCGCTACCAACTGGAAAAACGCTACATCCATGCTCAAGGTCATTGCGTCTGGGTCCGCCTGAGTGTCTCTTCAATGCGAGATACCCAAAACTGCTGGCAATTTGCGATCGGCTTAGTCGAGGATATCACCGAGCGCAAACAAGCCGAAGAAGAACTCCGACTCTACCGCAACCACCTCGAAGAACTGGTCGCCGAACGGACTGCCGAACTCCAGCGGATCAACGCCCGCTTAAGAACCGAAATCTCCCGACGAGAACAAGCCCAACAAGCCTTAATCCGCGTCACCCAAGCGGTGGAAAGTACCAGTGATGCGGTCCTCACCATCGATATCACCGGGCAGGCTATCTATCATAACCGCGCCTTTTTAGATTTATTTGAATGCACCGTGGAGGAACTGAATCAGGCCGGTGGACTGCCTTCTTTATTTGCAGATTCCTCCTTAGGTCAAGAAGTTTTTAATCTGATTCACCAAGGAAATAGTTGGAGTTCAGAAGTGCTGATGCGCGGACGAACTCCTCGGTCTTTTGTCTTACCCCTAGGGATCGATCACAATCCCGTCAATACCATTTCCATCTGGTTGCGGGCGGATGCAGTGACTGATGAAAACAATCAACGAGTCGGTTCGATCTGTGTTTTAACCGATATTACCGACCGTAAACAGACTGAGGCCGCCTTGCGAGAAAGTGAAGAACAATTGCGCACCTTAATTAATGCCATGCCCGATGCTATCTGTTTTAAAGACGGTCGCGGCGCTTGGTTAGAAGCTAACCAAGCCATGCTCAAAGTCTTTGACATGGGAGATTTGGATTATCAGGGGAAAACCGATGCCGAGATTGCAGAGTTGAACTCGTTTTATCGGGATGCGTTTTTGGAATGTGAACGGTCCGATGAGGAGGCATGGAAAGATATGATTCTCTCCCATAAGGAAGAAGTGATTCCCGTTCCTGATGGCTCTGAGGTGATTTTAGATACCCTAAAAGTGCCACTGTTTCACAGTGATGGCTCTCGCAAAGGATTGGTGGTGATTGGGCGCGATGTCACGGAACGCAAGCAGGTGGAGGAGGAACGTCTGCGTCTGGCTTCCATTGTGGAGTCTTCCGATGATGCGATTATTGGCAAGACCTTAGATGGGATGATTTTAAGTTGGAATGCCGGGGCTCAGAGAATTTATGGCTATACTGCCGAGGAAGTGAAGGGGCGATCGATTTCGATTTTGATTTTACCCAACCGTCAAGAGAGCGAGTTACGCCTGTTGGAAGGGATTCTCCAAGGGTCGAGCATTGACCATTATGAAACGGTGCATTTGAAGAAAGAGGGTTCGCCGATCTATGTGTCGTTGACCATTTCTCCGATTAAAGATGCGGCAGGTCGGATTACCGGGGTTTCCACCATCGCCCGGGATGTGACGGACCTCAAGCGGGTCGAGGATTCCCTGGAACGTCTGCGCCATCAAAATGAGTTGATTTTAAATTCCGCAGGGGAAGGCATCTGCGGCATGGATATTCTCGGCAATACAACGTTTATCAATCCTGCGGCGACGAAGATGTTGGGATATTCGATGGGGGAATTGTTGGGGGCTCCGTTGACGATGATTTTGGGAGCCAATTTTCTGCCGGAGGAGGTGGGTGATCCTCGGGATGGGGGGGAAGACTATTTAGGACCCCCGCTTTATGCGGCGATCGCTGATGGGTCAGTCCATCACGGCACTGCGGTGTTTTGGCGCAAGGATGGCACGAGTTTTCCCGTGGAATACATCACGACCCCGATTCAAGAACAAAATGAAATCAAGGGGGCGGTCCTGACCTTCAAGGATATTACGGAACGTCAGGGGGTGGAACGGATGAAGGATGAATTCATTTCGGTGGTGAGTCACGAACTGCGAACTCCCTTAACTTCGATTCGCGGGTCTTTGGGTCTGTTGGCGAATGGACTGCTGGAGTCCTATCCGGAAAAGGCAGGGCGGATGTTACAGATTGCGGTGTCGAATACCGATCGCCTGGTCCGGTTGATTAATGACATTCTGGATTTAGAGCGCATCCAGTCGGGTAAAGTGACGATGGTTGAGCAGTATTGCAATGCGGCTGATTTGACGATCTCCGCAGCGGATGCGATGCGGACAATGGCAGATAAGGCCGGGGTGACCATCTGCGTGAACCCGATTCCGGTGCAACTTTGGGCAGATCCCGATCGCATTTTTCAGGTTTTGACCAATTTGCTGAGTAATGCGCTCAAGTTCTCGCCGGAAGGGGGTCAGGTCTGGTTATCTGCCTCTCTCACTTCCGCCCGGTCTCCAGATTTCCTGGATTCCTCCATTCCTGAAGTGCTGTTTCAGATTAAAGATCAGGGACGGGGTATTCCTCGGGATAAGCTAGAGACAATTTTTGAACGCTTCCAACAAGTTGATGCCTCGGATTCTCGCAAGAAGGGCGGAACTGGCTTGGGGTTAGCGATTTGTCGCAGTATTGTCGAACATCACGGTGGGCAGATTTGGGTGGAAAGTGTCGTGGGTGAAGGCAGTTCGTTCTATTTCACCCTGCCGGTGGACCGGCAAAATCCTGACTCAGGGGAGGAAAATTCTGATTTTGCCCGGTCCGCAACCCCAGGCCCAGGGATTGCGCTAGAATCAGGCGATCGCCAGGAAGAAGGGTTGACTCAGGATCATCCGGGACCCTCTGATCACAACCCTCGGGCTCATTCGGCTACCCCGTTGCCCCTTGTGGAGGAAATCGCGCCGTTTCAACTGCGATCGTGATTCTTCCCCCCTCCCCAACTCCCTCCATCCCGGCCTAATTCGGGACAGATTTGAGGAGTTGAGGGACCCGGTGAAAATCGGGAAGTTGCCCGGTTGGTGACCTCTTGATCGGTGAACTACCGAACGGTGAATCGCTCGATTACACCGTCGGCTTCCTACCCAACAGACTGCGAGACAGTAGATTTCTTACGTCCTCTACTGTCTCGTCTTACACCTGGGCGGTAGGCGATCTCCCCGGTCCCCGAGGATAAAATCCGCAGTCCTTCATCTCTGATGTTCTTAGCAGCGTTTATGTCTCTATCGTGCTTCGTTTGACATTTTTCACACTGCCAAGTCCTGACATCAAGGGTCAGGCTTCTGACTTGATTGAGGCAAACATTACAGGTTTTGGAGCTAGGAAAAAATCGGTCTACCTCAAGGTAAACTTTCCCTTCTTGCTCTGCTTTGTACTTCAGCATGGTACAGAACTGGCCCCACCCCACCTGACTGATTGCGTGATTCGAGACAATGATTTTTGACCATGTTCCTAACTGCTAGATTTTCCACCACTATGACTTGGTTTTCGTCTACCATCCTGCGTGACAGTTTGTGGTGGAAATCTGACCTGCATCGAGATATTTTGTTATGTACCCCCGCTACCTGTTTACGGGTTTTGTTACGGTTGTTAGAGCCCTTTTGTCTTCTGGACAACCGCTTCTGCTTGGCCCTCAGATTTTTCTCGTGTTTAGCTAACCAACGGGGGTTGTCAAACTTAGACCCATCGGAGGTGATAGCAAAATGAGTCAACCCTAAATCAATACCTACTGCTTTACCTTCAGTCGTTTTTTCTGGGATATCTCTCCCATCATCGACTAGAACAGAGGCAAAGTATTGACCATTAGCATTCATCGACACCGTGACTGTTCTGATTGCCCCATCAATAGGTCTATGTAGTCTGGCATGAACAATTCCCATTTTGGGGAATTTGATGCCATCTTCTACGAGGGAGACATTCTGAGGATAACTAATAGATTGCTTGCGGTGCTTTGATTTGAATTGAGGATAAGAAGCCCTCCCTTCAAAGAAATTGATAAAAGCCCTAGACAAATTGAGGGCAACAACCTGTAAGCATTGGGAATAGGGTTCTTTCATCCATTCATACTCTTTCTTGAGATGAGTTATTTCCTTCTGAATGGCAAAGCGACCCAGGCCCTTCCCTGTAGTTTTGTAGGTTTCGTTGGTAAGGTTGAGAGCGTAGTTCCATGCGAATCGTAAGCAACCAAAACTTTGAGCAAGGTGTTGCCTTTGCTCGGAGGTTGGGTAAATTCTGTACTTGGTCGCTCTCAGCATTACCGTAAAAATAATTTGCGATAATACTATAGCATGATAATCCTACTGATTGTCAATTTTCAGGGCATCGACCCCTTTAATTGACTTGAGGGGTCCATGTATCCCGACCCTGACCATTCTGGTACAGTGCGGGACTTAGCGCCCATCAAACTCCCCAGAAGTTAAAATGGAGAAGCTGTTGGCAGCCTTGAGGCAAACGAGCGATCCCCAGGTCCGGGATTCCCAATGGAATTCTGTGCGAATGACGGATCCTATTTTGCTCTCGTCCTGCCGCCACCCTTGTCCATTTTCCCTTAAATCTTCTGGCGAAAGGAAGCAATCCTGTCATGGTGTCCATGCAGGGTCACGGTTTTCTCCAGTTTTGAGGGAAATCCCTAGTCGGGGATCTTCCTCTCCAGTGTAAATTTTAATTTTTCGCCCCGGTTCGTCCGAGTCAGTGCGTCCATTTTTTGAGGAGGTCTGCGTGAGTTTAAAACGAATTTTAGTCATTGATGATGAAGATGATATCCGGGAAGTGGCTCAACTCAGCCTGGAAATGGTTGGCGGTTGGGAAGTGCTCACCGCTAGTTCGGGTCATGAGGGACTCCAGGTGGCTGAAGCCAAACAGCCGGATGCGATTCTCCTAGATGTGATGATGCCAGATATGGATGGCCCTGCTACGTTTAAAAAGCTCCAAGCTAATCCCTCAACCCAACAAATTCCGGTAATTTTGCTCACCGCAAAAGTGCTGTATGCCGATCAGCGCCGCTTTTCAGAACTAGGGGTCAACTCGGTGATTGCCAAGCCATTTGAACCCATGAATCTAGCCGCTCAAGTGGCCTCTGCTCTCGGTTGGGAGTCCTAATCTCCCCTGTCCCTGATGGATTCACAACTTCTTTATGATTATTTTTTTAAAATGTGTCCCGATTAGCGGTTCGCAAATTCTTTTTTGCGTACAATCACCTTCATAAGTATAGATCCATACATATATCGCGGAGCGCCTTGATGAAAATAGCAGAAACGATTGAACAAGCTTTTACTTCTTATTTGGAAAAGCTGGGAATTGCTTGGTGGATTGAAATCGTTACCGCAGAACCAACTTGTACTTACTACTTTGGTCCCTTTATGAGTGCCAAAGAAGCGGAGTCCTATAAAGGGGGCTACCTGGAGGATCTCGAAAGTGAAGGTGCTCAAGGGTTTGCTGTTTATATTCACCGCTGTCAGCCGACTGAACTCACGATCGCCAATGACCTGGAATTTGATTAATTTGTAGTTTTAATCACCTTCGGTTCTGACAGTTTTTACCCCCAACCCCAGGCGAATCATCAGGGAAGGGGGATTTTTTTGCCGATTCATTTTGTCCAATGGTAAGGTATTGGTTTCTGTAATCCAGTTTCTCTTAACCCCTCTATCATCGCCACTGTTGTCAGGTTTTTATCATCTCAGAAAGCGCCTGGTTGATCCCCCCGCCAAATCGTCCTCAAAAATGCAGAGATCAGGAGGTATTCATACTTAGAGACCCTCGGGAGTACGGTAGCGATCGCCCGGATCCCTCTATAGTCCAGGATCGGGAAAGTCCTTCTTTTAATCTTCTCTCTATCGGTCCGGCGATCGCATTGTTTCTGCAACCGGAGTTGCGTCATTGCCACGAGAATCCCATCGGCATCCTCCCCTTTTTCCCTTTTTTCCCATTCCCTTTATTTCTCCCTATAAAACAGCCTCTCGCCCTTTTTCTATTTCTATAGCATAGCGCCTCTCGTCTGCTGGTTGTCATAAAATAGCTTGCACCGGATATCACTGCACCACCCACAGGAGAAAGATCGATCGCAATCCTTCACAACCAGACACTTCAGGCGTCAAAGCCATGATTAGAATAATTGAGGTTTGCTCTATCAGGATGAGAACAGGAAATCTCCAGTCCAACCCGACCCCAAAAGCAAGCCAACCTTGAACAGCCGGATCCATCAGGGTCAATTGCTACTCGAAGCTCGGCTTGACCCCCACTTAACCCCCTCCCTCAATTTTTAACTCTTGATTATGGAGACATTAAATCATCCTTTAGGTAGATTTAAGAATCGGTTTATTTATCAATATTTAGGAATCGATTCAACGGACAGTCGATGAGTATCAAAGACCCGGTTGGGGATCCCCAATGCAAGGGTTAGCCTTCATTCTTAGCCGATACTCTGCGATCCCTCTTGGATAGCTCCAGAGTTTTTCTGACCTTGACCGGCCCAAAAAGGGAAAACAGACCAGAACTCTCCCGGAAAATGGTCCGCTCAAAAAAAATAAAAAAATCTCAAATTTTAACCGGCTCTTCACGCTATCTTCACATTCTTGCTTTACCTTCAATCATAGAGCTGAATTCAGCTCGGACTGTCTATTACGATAAGTGCCAGGAGTCCCTAGCCATGCCATCCGCCTACCTCGCCCTCTTAACCATCTCTTTTGGATCCGTCTGGATTTACTTACGAGCTTCTAATGATGTTCCGTTTGTACTAGCAGCTTTAACATCGGTGGTTTGCTTTATTTGGGGGTTTGCCTTGGCACCTTGGCTAGTTCAGTTATTAATTCTCGGACTCGTCCTCAGTTTGGATAAATTTTACCTTTCTAAAGCAGGCCGTCTGGGTGGAAATTAACCCCAGTCAGCCTCCGAATTTCCCCCGTAGAATCACGGAGGATTTAAGAACAGCACATTTCTGATTACAAGTTTCTACTGACTTTTCTTCTACTCTCAAACAGGTTTAAAAATCATGAACAATTGCCCTTGCTGCTCTAGTGCCTTACTCCGCCACGCTCGTCATAGCGGTGTGTATTGGTTCTGTCCTCATTGCTGGCAAGAAATGCCTGATCTGGCTGCAATGGTGGTACAACCTCGTCAGCGCGTACAGCAGCTAGAACGTTTAATCGATCTTTCCACGATTTCCTCTCGGCCCTCCCGACCCTCCCCACTCGAAGTCCGTAGCATTGCTTAAGGCAATGGATAGACTATAATGATTTACCTGGGTTAGAAAAAATTTATCTCGTTCACAGACACGCCGTTTCAGATATTGCGAGCGTGTCTCATGCATTATGTATATATACTGAGCAAGGGGCGATCGCCAAACCCAGGGATACAGTAGAGGTGAAAAACCGGGTTCCTGAACAACAATGCTGAGAATTAGCAACCCCTTCGGAACAGAAACCTGGTTTGGTCTCCGATTTATTTCATTTCTGTATCCACACCTGAAGGGGTTGCCGTCGCCTTACAGCAGGGTTTCGGGATACCGGAATTGAAACCCCGCATTTTTCAGTGTCTGATTCGAGATCCGGGCATGATAGGGACGCTCCAAAGGGGCCGAGGGGTCCCAGGAAATGGGAGCCAGATTGTGGATCTCGCAGAGACGAGCGAGCAGTTCGCGCATCGGCAGGGGGACATCATTCACCACATTGTAAATCCCCTGGCAACGCTGACGACAGACCCAGGCGATCGCCTCTACAATGTCCTCTAAATGAACCCAATTACTCCAATATTCCCCAGTACCGGGACGAGTCGTTCCCGCAACCCGACTAAAAATTTTCAACAGTTCGCGCTCAGGTCCATAAATTCCCGCCAACCGAAGAATACAGACTTTCAGGCGATCGCTTTGTGCGCCTAACAAAACCTCCTCCGTCTGAGCTAAAATGATCCCATTCTGATTCCCCGGTTTCACCGGGGTGGTTTCATCCACATAGGCCCCCTGGTGGTCCCCATATACCGACGAGCTACTGGTATAAATGACCTGCTGAACTCTCAAGGATTGTTGCAACACCGGCACCAGGGTCTTTGCCGTCTCCAGATAGGTTTCTTGATAATTCCCCCCCCTGTGAGGCGCGATGCTTAACAGGATCACATCTTGGTTTTGGACCATCGATGCCAGGGCCTCCGAATCATTCCCCTGGAGCACCACCACCTGTTGCGCCACCTGTTCCAGTTCTTCTCGGCGATCGCTCCGGGTTGTCGTAGCGGTTATACTATGTCCATCCTCCCGCCATCGACGTGCCACCGCCGTACCCACATAACCACAGCCAATAATTCCAATATTTAATCCCATCGTGACCCATCCTCAATCTTGCCTAACTATTCTCCCTAATTTTCCTATCCTTTTAACCCTTTCAACCCCATCATTTCCAACGGAATTTCCGGTATAAATACCCCCTCCCCGGTGGGAGCATTCCTACCTAGGAATCCATCCTTTCTGATCCCCCCCGACCGGATATTCATGCTCTAGCTATCATAGAGATATTGTAATTCTCGGTTCAAAAGAGCCGTTTCAGTCTATGACCGTTAAAAAACAGTTTGCCAGTTTTGAAGAAATGCTCACCGATTCCGAAGTACCTGTGCTCGTGGATTTTTACGCCGCGTGGTGCGGGCCCTGTCAAATGATGGGTCCTGTATTGGATGAAGTCAATGCTCGCTTAAAAAATCGGATTCAGGTCGTTAAAATTGATACAGAGAAATACCAGGATCTGGCAACCAAGCATCGCATCTATGCCTTGCCGACTTTAGTGCTATTTAAAAATGGCAAACCTCTCCAGCGATTTGAGGGATTTCTCAGTGCCGAACACCTCATTCCTAAACTTGAATCCCTGCTGTAAGGGAATCCGGATCACCTGAAGTGGGAGCGACTCTCAATCAGTTCTACTGGCGATTTGTAACCCTGATTTAGCCAGGGGGTAGCAACTTGAGGCCGGAATGGGATATCTTAACTGGGAGTACCGATATCCAAGAAGCCGTAGCTGATGAATACACCCAGTCACGCGATCGTCAATCTTGCTGTGTTCAGTCAGTTTTCCCAACCCGAAGCGAATCTGGCGATCGCCGTGGGTGCAATTCTTCCGGACCTGCCTATCTTTTTGTTTTATGGTTGGGCTAAATTCATCAGAAAACTGCCCGAACGTCAAATTTGGAGTGAGAGTTATTGGCAACCCGGATTGCAAAATTGGGTGGCATTATTTCATTCGATTCCTGTAGCAATTTTTGCAGCAATTTTGGCTGAGTATTGCGGTTGGGAAACGGGAAAATTTATCTTCATGAGTATGGTGATTCATTCATTGGGAGACTTGCCGGTTCATCATGATGACGCCCATCGGCACTTTTTTCCCTTCAGCGATTATCGCCTGATTAGTCCGATTTCCTATTGGGACCCGCAGCATTATGGGGGAATTGTTGCCGGGGTAGAAGTGCTGGCGGTATGGGTGGCAACGGCAGTGAGTTTTCCCGGGGTCGCTTCTTCCCTGGGGAAAGGACTGATGGTGACGATCGCCGGATTATCTGCGATCGCCTATTTCTATATTTACTCTCGTCCTCGGTGGTTTAAACCCGCTCCCTAAATCTCCTGCAAGACTAAGACGAGTTCAGAATTACAGCAGGAGATTAGTTGCGGCGAATGGTGAAACAGCACCAATCTTTGCGTCGCCAGAGAGTCGCCACCACCCAACCATATTGTTCCAGAGTATCCGCCACAGGTTTGGCTTGGTCTAATAAAACCCCGCTAATAATGCCCCAAGTGCTGGGTTTAGAAATCAGATCCATTTGGGGAATTAAATCAATAATCACTTCCGCGAGGATATTACAAACAATCCCATCAACGGGTTCATCACTCATTTGGGCAATCATTTCAATACTACCCAATTGAGCTTGTAACAGGGATTCATCAATCTTATTTAATTCCCGATTGCGCCTTGTCGATTTGACCGCCAGAGGGTCCGTATCCACCGCATAAACCTGCTCGGCCCCGAGTAAAATTGCCCCAATGGATAAAATCCCCGAACCACAGCCAATATCTGCGATCGTCGCGTGAGTTTCTTCATATCCGAGACGCATTTCCAGAGCTTCCAGACAGAGTTGGGTGGTGGGATGAGCGCCGGTACCGAAAGCAACACCGGGGTCTAATTGTAACACCAGGCGATCGGTTTCAGGAATGGGCAGCCATGCGGGGTTGACCACAAAGCGATCGCCAATTTCTTCGGGATGCCAGTGTTGCTTCCAACTACTCGACCAATCCTCCTCCTCAATCAGATTCCACTGGACTGCGGGAATCGGCAGATTCACACAGAGAGCATCTTGACGAAAGAGCAGAGACAGGGCCGCCAAATCCAATAAATGGGCCCGTTCCTGGGGGAGATAGGCAGAAATCAAACAGGAATGGCCCTTCATCTCACTGGCAGTACCGCGACAGCCAAAAGTTTCCACTCGCAAGAAGACCAAATCTTCTAACGCCGGATCGCAGAGCACTTGTATTTCCCACCAGTTGTTAGCCATAGCCTGTGAGTTCAGAGTCCTGATTTGCGGTTGCTTTCTTGTACGTTAATCAGAGCAGATTGGCTGGCGATCGCACAGTGTCAGGGTCAAACCCTTGCAGAAATCAACGGTTCCCGGATTCTATCCCCCACCGCATCCCCCTTCAATTTCGCAAAGCGGGATTCAAACGACATCGTTGATCCGGTCTGCGATCGAGCCAACCCTGACACCGGGGACCTAAAACCCGTCCTCTGCCTTCAGGAAACTTTTCCTCCTATAACATTACCGTATAGGCATCCCGAATGCCTGGAACCTTCATAATTTCTGCTAAAATCCCTTCAGGAAGGGGGTCATCCAGGCTCAACACCATCACCGCATCCCCGCGCACGATTTTGCGACCCACCTGCATACTGGCAATATTGACATTAAAACTGCCCAACAAAGAGCCAATTTTGCCAATAATTCCCGGCATATCCCGGTGGCGAGTAAACAGCATATGGTGAGTCGGGGGGACATTAATCGGGAACTCATCAATATCCGTAATCCGAATTTCCCCATCCCCTAACAGCGCCCCCGTCACCGAGTGGTCCCCAAGCGCACCCTTAGCCTCTAGGTGCAGAGAACCCGTATAGTCACGAATGGAACCATCCCGAGTTTCAATAATCCGAATGCCGCGTTCTTTCGCTTCAATGCTGGCATTCACATAATTCACCCGTTCCCGGAGTGCTTGGGAGAGTAACCCTTTCAGGGCCGCCACCACAATCGGTTGACTGTTATTATCCGCCAACTCGCCTTGGAGACGGACCGTTAGCAACTCGACCCGACCCCCAGCCAACTGACCCACCAAATTGCCGAGGTTTTCGGCCAATTGCAAGTAAGGACGGAGTTTTTCCAAAGCATCGGGGTACAAACCGGGGATATTCACCGCCGATCGCGCCGGTAACCCCAGCAGGACATCTCTAATTTGTTCGGCAACATCGATCGCCACATTGATTTGTGCTTCTGCCGTAGATGCCCCTAAGTGTGGCGTCAAAATCGCTTGTTTCCCCAGACTCCGCAAGGGAGAATCCGCTTCTAAGGGTTCATTTTCATAAACATCCAGGGCTGCACCCCCAATTCGTCCCTCTTTCAATGCCTCAGCTAAAGCCGCTTCATCAATAATGCCCCCTCTAGCGCAGTTGATAATCCGCACCGTCGGTTTCATCTTAGCAATGGCTTCGGCATTAATCAGATTAGCCGTTTCAGGGGTTTTGGGAATATGCAGAGTGATGTAGTCGGATTCCCGGAATAGTAAATCCATATCCACTAACCGGCATCCGAGATGATCCGCCCGTTCGATGGAAATAAAGGGATCATAAGCAATTAACTTCATCCCCATTGCTTTCGCCGCTGCCGCAACATGGGAGCCAATTTTGCCTAATCCGACAATGCCGAGGGTCTTTTTGTAGACCTCTGCACCAACATAGCTTTTGCGGTCCCATTTGCCATTTTTAACCGAGTGGTTGGCATCGGGAATGTAGCGAGAAAGGGCGAGTATCATCGCCAGGGCGTGTTCGGCAGCAGCAATGGTGTTTCCTTCCGGGGAGTTCACCACCACGATCCCTTTACGGGTGGCAGTAGGAACATCGACGTTATCCACACCGACTCCGGCACGACCAATAATTTTCAGTTGGTTACCGGCTTCGATAATTTCTGGGGTGACGCGGGTCCCCGAACGAATCATCAGGGCGTCATAGTCGGGGATAATCCGAACTAATTCTTCGTTGGATAGCCCTGTTTTGATGTCAACTTGGGCAACTTGGGAGAGGATATCCAGTCCAGCTTGGTCTATGGGATCGGAGACAAGAACCTTGGGCATGGTCAGCTTTTAGGTGGCAACAAACAACAGCAGTCTCCTCTTACCGGGGAGTTTCGGGCGGCAACGGGGTCTGGGTTCGGACCGATGGAGGGGCGATTCTCGTTCCGAGACGCTTCGCGATCGCTTTTGCAATCTCGCTCTCGTCGGTCTACCGGGCAGACTTGTTGCAGTAGGTCATTTTAACTGGAAAGGGTCTGCTATAACTCAATGAGTTAAAATTTTTAAGGTTTCAGTGAGTTGGTCCCGCTGTGCCATTGGAAAAGCCCCAAAGTGCTGTAGGGGCGCAATGCTTGCGCCCTAGAGGGCGTATGCAATACGCCCCTACAATGGAATGGGTTCGTAGGGGCGCAATGCTTGCGCCCAAGAGGGCGTATGCAATACGCCCCTACAATGGAATGGGTTCGTAGGGGCGCAATGCTTGCGCCCTCTAGGGCGTATGCAATCCGCCCCTACAAGTCATCGGTTCGTAGGGGCGCAATGCTTGCGCCCAAGAGGGCGTATGCAATACGCCCCTACAAGAA